>CALMUU010000028.1 GCA_937872965.1 uncultured Actinomycetes bacterium | reverse complement strand
ACGCCTAGTTTCATTGGCCTTTTGGCTACACATACAATGCACTTATGAAATCATTTCTAATTTGTGCTGCGTCGCGTCCAGAATGGGTATCACAGATCTGACACAGCGAGATAATGCCCAGTTCCATCGTGACTTCCGCCTCTAAAGCACTACCGCCTTTAACGGCGACATCAATCGAACCTAAAATTTCAATACACGAGAGAATCGCTACCGAACCAAGCGCTCGCGCTTGTTCCCAGCTTTTTTTGGCACCGTAGGGATTACCCTTACTTCCTAGTGCGACGAAGGCATCATTCTGACTTCTAATCGAAGGGTCGTCGACCGTTGCGAGTTTACGAAAATGGTTAGCGAGCAAACTAATCACTTGAAGGGGATGCATCGGTTTCGCGTTCTCAGCCGAAGTGGAATGTAACATACGAGAAACAACTTCCAGTGCACGCTTGGTTTGCCCCGAGCACACTTCGTTTGCCAATTCATAAAAAGCAACATTGCCCGATTCACCTAAGTACGACGTTACATCGTCGAGAGAAAGTTTTGATCCCGCACCAAACACAGACACCAATCGCTCGATCATGTCAGAAAGCTTGGAAGAATCTTCTCCACAGTGCGCAAGGATTCCGTCACGCACACCCGGCTCAAAAGTAAGAGACGATTCGCGAGCAAGACGGGTAAAGAGATCACTGATCGATTCGCGCGCACTTCCCCGTTGGGTAACCACTGGTTTCCACGCTTTGGTAAGAAGAGTTGAAATGCGACCTCCGCCTTGGACGGCAACCAGTCGAGATGTCGGGAGAGGATTTTCAAGATACGAAATTAGCGGCGCCACATTATCGCTTGTTGCAGCACCAATATCGCGAATCACAACGATACGCAGAGCGGTAAGAAAAGGTGGGCTCGAAAGTGAATTAACAGCATCTTCAATGAATCGAGCTTTGGTTTCATCAGAATCGGCATCTGCCAAGTCAAAGGTTTCTACACACAAGCTACGATCTTCGGTTCCGAGGAGTTCATCGACAAGAGAAGAGAGGTCCTTTGAGCGCGCGGTCGCGTCATCTCCGATAATATAAAATACGTTCTTGTCTGCCATGACCTGACATTGCCTTCTTACTCTTGCGTGACCGCAATATTGCTATATACCTACAAGTGTAGGCGATGATTCCCGCAAGAGAGAATGCACAACCGAGCCAATAGCCAGTATCTGACGCACCTATTCGTGCAGTGAGATTCAGTGTCGCACACCCCAGGTGAACAAGGCTGGTGACGCCTTTCGATAGCCATGAGGAGGGGCTAAGAAAGGACGCAAGCGCCAGAGCCACCATGCCTGCGGTGGTGAGAGGTTCAGCAATCGCGACAGCTATAACTGATGCCCACCAGCGAACAGGTAGTTGGAAGCCAAAGACAACCCACAAGACAGGTTGTACACATAGAGTTGCACCGAGGGTATTTGCGAGGATGGAGTAGCGAACATATTTCACGAGAATGGGTGAAACAAAATACAATCCTCCTGTTGCACACAATGAGAGCCAAAAGCCCACACGATAAACAAGGAACGGGTCAATAAGAACACATGCGATGAGAGTTGTGATGAAGATCCGTGATTTACTTATCCGCATTCCACGCATATCCGCTAGTGCGGGGATGATCGCCATGACGCATGCTCGAACAATTGATGGTTCGCATCGCGTTGCCACACAATAGAAAACCGCGACACATATAAGGATGATCGAACGAGTATTAATTCGCATGCGAGTAAGTAACGGCTGAATAAAGCCTACGAGAAATGCAATGTTTGCACCCGATGCCACGAGCAAGTGTGTGAGCTGTGCTTTTCTATAGGTGTCATAAAGTTCGCGGTCTATGTGAGTGCGATTACCGATGAGGAGACCTTCGCATACTCCGCGCTCGTCTCTACCGAGACGTGAACAACCCTTTTCGATTACACCTCTCATTTTTTGTGTGGCTTGATCGAGTATCGAGTGCGAATGCCGACGATCGTTCAGAGTATCGATATGAAAAATTCCGACGACATGTTCTCGTTCTCGATATTGCTGATAGGGGTCAAGCTCGGAAAGATACCCTTGAACGCTGATCGTGTCACCTACTCGCAAACTAGCAATTGCATCATTAATTTTTCCATCACCGACTGCAATGACTCGCTGATCAATAGCCCTGTCGCTTGCCACCACTTTGGAAGAGAAGTTCGCGTATTGCGGATCGTTTTTAATAACAAGTTCTGTTGAATATGTTTGCTGCGTATATTTCAACACTTTCACTTCTACTGCATTCATTGCTGCTGTATCGATGGAATAGCGTACGAAAAAACAAGCACAGCTCAAAAGCAATAAGACAGCCACAAATTGGTGGTGCTTAATGTATCTCATAGGATCGTCAGACTGTCACTAGATCTTTGAGATCACTAAAGCGTTTATCGCCTATTCCTTTTACTTTGCGCAGGTCTGCAATGCTCGAAAATGAACCGTGTTGGCTGCGATACGACAGAATCGCGGCTCCCAGCGTTGGCCCTACGCCTGGCAATGTTTCAATTTCACTTTGTGTTGCCGTGTTGAGATTGATTTTGCCCGAAGGCTGCGTCCCGCTAGCTTTTGCATCAGTAGAACCGGAAAGAGGAGTATCCGAAGCAACTGCTCCCCCACAGGCAGTTTGGGAATTACGGGCAGGAATAATAATGGAGGACCCATCGGTGACGAATGCCGCCAAATTGCAGTGAGTAATGTCAGCGTTAGCTGTTGTTCCACCCGCTTGTGCAATGACGTCGACCACTCGTGCATGCGCATTCACATCGACAACTCCAGGTGTATTAACTTCTCCCGTGATGTAAACCTTGATATTCGTATTAATTGTTGTTGTGGTAACTCGCGTGGTTGAAACCGTGTTTTGGGTTGCAAAGGAGGTAGCTGAACCGGTCTGTTTGGTTCGCATAGAACCAAACAAATAGCCTCCCACTACAGCGGCAATTACTGCGCCAATAGCGATACGAACAATAAATTG
>CALMUU010000027.1 GCA_937872965.1 uncultured Actinomycetes bacterium | reverse complement strand
ACGTGCGCCGATGAATGGCGCAGGATTTCGCGGCCCTCTTCGCTCGGGGGCGTGACGATCGAAATTTTGGCGTCAGCATTAATAGGTGTAGAAAGATCAACAACCGCGCCGTCGAGTTCCAGGGCAAGGGCAGCCTTGGCAAGGCCCGCGCCAATAGATTCGGCGATCTCTTTGCCTGTGGTTCCAGCGGGTACTTCGCGGGTCGAACTGTCGGGAAGAGTCACGGTAATGTTTGCCATAGTACGCATAGGTTACTAGGACAATGGCTGCGTTTTCGCAACATTAATGCTGTTGCGAGGAACTCTGGCGGTTGAGAACGTTTGATATCGATATCAGCATTTTCCTCTGAGTGAACCCCAGTGGTATTCTGTTCCGTTATTCATTGGAGGATATATGGTTGCTATTGTTCAGGATTCGAGCGTAAAGAACATCGATCGTCCTCCGAGATACCTCCTGGCGCAAGAGGTTCGTGATCTTGTTCGTGCCATGCGTGAAGGGCGTAAACCACACGTTCCCTCCGGAGAACCAACCCTGACTGACCTTCCCTTCGGAGAAGCACTTTACAAAGCTGGATTCTTTTCACCACCCTCTTCATTCGTGCCAGCAATACGACATGCACGATCAGAAGGAATTCCTGCACGGCAATGGAGCGGAAACATTAATCAGGGTCCCACGCGTCGCAACCGCGCGCTTACTATCGATGACGTCCAAAGAGGGGCTGCAGTTTCTGGCCGAGGTGTGGTTGCAGTGGGATGGTCATTGGGAGGAATGGATTATTCCGATATTGCCTACGATGCGCCCGATTTGTTCCATCATGTGCTGACCATGGGTAGCCCCATCGCGCTCACGATTGATCAAATCCGAACACACACCAACCTTGGTGCAGCTTATGCTGCGATGCAACGACTCAATTTTCTTTACAACTGGGAAGTCGTAACGGGGTGGAGGCCACTTCAGATGAGAGAACCCATCGATGGCGTCATGTTCTCGCAGATTCTGCCTCTGTATGATGGCGTGGTGAGCCTTGAGGGTCAAAGACTTCCCTTTCGTGATGGTTGTCGAACTTTTGTAGTCCCTACAACTCACGCGGGCGTGGTGACTGATCCAACCAGCCTTGCTCTCAAAGCCCATCTGATCCGATATGGAAATGAAGGTAAGATTCCGCTCTCTATCGGCAGAGGTTTACGCTCTCTTGATTCTGTTGACGCAGAACAGGATAGGCGTCGCACGTATCACATCAATGGCGGCGGAGTTCGGGCAGCATTAAGTGAACATCGAGCACAAAAACGTGGGCTGGGTTCCGTACATGTACCATGTGATGCCATGTCAGAAGATGATGGGCGATGTGGTCATTTCCCGCCTCAATCTGTGGCACCATCTTTTCAACGACTGTCAAAGTGAAGCTTGCAATAATTTTTTACGAACAGAAAGAGCCAAGGATGGTTGCAAGAGACAGCATATCGACCTCCTATTTTCCTTGCTTTTTACAGGCATCACTGCGCCATTTGCACTGCTTGTCTTCCTTGCATGAAAGATGTGCTGAAATATCCCCCATTTCGGAATCAAGTGGTCCTAAAGTAATGAATCTTGTCGTCAATGCATCGGGGGAAGCATGAGCGCAACAGTTTTGAATCCACCAGTGGAAGTGGAAACAATCTATCCGAAGCCTTCTCTTATTCATGCTCCTCGTGAAATTGTAAGTATCGCTCGCGCAGCTGCGGATGCAGCAAGGACGAGGGCAAGCAAAGGCATAAACCTCGTTCAAACAGTTAAGGACTTTGGCGACCCACAATGCCATCAATTGATGCGGCTCGAGTTCGAGATGCAGATCATGTAGTGGTGGTATCGCAAGGAATTCTCTGTGCTGGAATCGCGACCCTTCCGGTCGTAGAGGGACTCTCCAGTGAGGGAATCTATGTTATCAATTCAGGACGACACATAAACTTCGGACCAACATATTCAATGATCCGACACATGACTGATCTCATAAAAAATGTAACGGATATTGCAGGCAAGCCGATAGTTGGATTCGGCCACTCCAAAGGAGGTTTCGGACATGCACTCGTTGACATGTTGGAACCTGGTCATTATGAACTCCTCATCACTGCTGCATCTCCTACAAGGCTGACTATGGCCGATGTGCATAAATCTACAAATATCGGCTTCATATTTATCCCCATGCAAAAAGGGCCATTTAAACGCCGATTTGATCATGGCACAATGGATCTTTGGGCACAATCCAAAGCAAGCCCACCCAGCAGCACGCCAGTGCTTGCTTTTATAGCCGGGAATGAAGCTGTGGTATCACCAGAAGCATGCTTTCCTCGTGATGATGCTCCTCATCAGCGCGTGTATATTATTGAAAGTTCTCACGATGCACTTCCGAGAAATCAATCCGTACTTGACATTTCGCGCTTTCATATTGTCTATGGTCTTGACAAGGAACTTCCAGACAATCTTGTTCCCGTTCTTTGGAGCGAGGAAGACCTTGCTGAATTACTCCATCGCAATCCAGCTGAAGTTGTCGGTGACTACGTTGTGAAATCATTTAAAGAAGATGGTCACCCTCGACACGTAGCTGAAGCAACATATAATGCAGTTGAATCCACTGTCGTCACTATTTCACGAGGTCTACACGACGTAAAGAATGCTCCCGCTCGAATCCTTCGAGGCGCAGTCACTATCGGATCCCGTGATACGGAAGAACCCGGTGGCGTCATTGTTCCTATTGAGAACGGCCGCGTATTGCGTGAGGAACGCCGATCTCGTCATGGTGCCCGGGTTCCCGCTTTAGCAGGGGTCGGTGCTGTTGCAGCAGGCGCAGGCGGTCTTGCCCTTGCCCGACACGCAATGGCTCGCTAATTTCACAAAGGAGATAACTCTTAAAATCATTTCTCGCGGCATCCACTTTTATGAACCAATAGAGGCGTATCGTAATCATACTTAACTTATTTCTCGGGGGAAAAATGAGTACAGATATTTCAACAGCAGAACACCACAGCCCACCTTT
>CALMUU010000026.1 GCA_937872965.1 uncultured Actinomycetes bacterium | reverse complement strand
GCAGCAGTGCATCTCATTGATCATGAAGATGCAACTGCCCGTGACTTGGCAAAAATTATTAAGGGACCTGACTATCCGACGGGCGCCACAATTTTAGGGACTGATGGGATAGTTGATATGTACACCAAGGGTCGTGGATCTGTGCGTGTGCGTGGAGAACATATTATTGAAGAGACAAAAGGTAAAACATCGATTGTTGTTACATCCATTCCGTACCAAACTTCAGTTGAAACGATTGCCGAAAAAGCTGCTGATGCCGTTGAGTCGGGAACGATTTCGGGTGTTAAAGATATTCGCAATGAATCAGGTCAAGGAATTACACGTCTCGTGATTGATTGTAAACCAGGTACTGACGTTTCCGTAGTGCTCAATAATTTGTATAAGCACACACCGTTACAAACGTCGATGCCGATCAACATGGTGGCACTCGTCGACGGCATTCCTCTCACTTTGACTCTCGATGACATATTGAGAGCATGGTTGGCACATCAAATCGAAGTGATCCGAAGACGAAGTGCGTTTCGTTTGAAGAAAGCTGAAGACCGTTTCCATATCGTCGAAGGACTTGTTCGTGCAGTGGACATGATTGATGCCATAATCGCTGCAATTCGATCATCCAAAGATCGAGCAATGGCGCGTACTCGACTTATGGAAAACAAGTTTGCATTCTCGGAAATTCAAGCTAACCATATCCTCGATCTGCCCTTAGGTCGTTTAACCGAGCTTGGTCAGAAAGAATTATCGGAAGAAGCAAAGAAACTCGCCAAAGAAATTAAAGAACTCAAGTCGCTGCTGAAAAGCCCTGCAAAGGTTCGTGAATTGATTAAGACCGATCTCGAGCAATATTGTGCCACGTTAGTTGCACCACGTCGAACAAAAATTGAAAAAGGTGACACGGGAGATCTTTCAACAACGGCATTGGTGGCAGAAGAAGATCTTGTGATCAATGTTTCTACTCGAAATTACGTGCGCGCGATTCCTGCTTCATCAAAGGGAGCAAAAATCACGAATACAAAGGACCGCGATTCCGTTTCAGCGATCTATGAACTCTCGAGTCTGAACTCGATGGTTGTGGTTACCAATCTTGGTCGCGCATATCGAATCCCCTGTTATGAATTACCCAAAGATCGTCTAGCTGCTGTATCGACATTAGTTTCACTGGGTTCAGGCGAGAAGCCAGTCGGCGTAATGGACATTGACAATATCGAAGCCCTTGCGCTTGTGACCAACAAAGGTGGAATTAAAAAAATTGATTCGAGTGCCCTTGCAGAAATCGCGACACGAAAAGATGGGGTTGTGTGTGCCAAGCTAGGCGCTGGCGAATTTATCGTTTCGGCAGCTGAAGTCCATGAAGATGAAGACCACCAGATGCTCATGATTACTCGGAGCGGACAAGGTATTCGTTTTTATCTCACCGATGTTCGTTCAACATCGCGATCATCGGGAACGGTCCGTGCAATGAAGCTCAAGGGCGACGATGAAGTGATGGCTGCTGTTTCTGTATACGAAGATGACGATTGCGTCATCACCACAGACAAAGGTTATGCCAAGCGCATGCACATTAATTCGATGACTCTACAAGCCCGAGGTGGTTCGGGACTGCGTGCCATGAAGATACAGCCTTCACGAGGTCTCGTTGCGGGTATGTGTATTGCTCTAGGAGATGAAACGGTCTTCCTTTCTGAAACAGCAGCATTTGATTGCTCTACCGTATCGATTACTCTTCAAGATCGCGAAGGATCCGGTGCCAAAGTTAAAGGTGTATCCGGGGAAATCATGGGTGTGGCGCCTGTCGCTGATGCCGTGTAGCGGTCATTCTGACTCGCTTGTCGTCGATCCTGTACCACAACAGTCATCTTGAGTGAAACGAAGGATCTCTGCCAAAGACACTTCGCACGTTGAGATTCTTCGGCGATGCCTCAGAATGACGGTGGCGACCCGTTACAAAAAATACTTGCCTTAAGCAGGCGATTCTCGATTGTGAATTCGCGCACAGACGTCCATAATAGGCATTATGCGCATATTGCGAAATCGCGGGAAGATACCTGTCTATTCTCTGGTCTTTTTCTCTGTTGCTGCGCGTTGGTTTTATAGCTTCAACGTGGATCCTGCTTATGTCCCGGTTCCATGTATCACCCATCCTCTCGGGTGTCATGAGCCTGATGGTTCAAGGTCTTGTCACGGTAATGAAGCCGCTGTCGTCAGCAGTCTTTAAGCGAGCATCTCTTCTCACTTCTCAACGTGCGGGTGCACTGCTCGGATTAACTTCGTGTTTTACTCTTTTATTTATTCACAACATCTTTTTATTTTTGGCTATTGTTTTTTGTGCGAGCTTCTCAAAAGTAATGATTGAAGCAACTTTCCCCCGCGTGACGCATACCTTTCTTGTACAGGATACAAAATTTGCTCCACGGCTGATAGGAGTTCAAGAGGGATCGATTCTGTTCGTAAGTGCGGCAATAGCTCCGTTGGCGTTTGCCGGATCCGTACTTATCCCCATTATGATCGCTGCTGTTCTCTATGCATGCGTATGGGTAACGACATATCTTTTTCCTGAATGTGGAAGTGACTCGTATGAGGAAACCCTTGATGGTTCCTCGACAACGGAACAATTCAATCGACGTTTTAGCGATATTGCATTAAATGAATCAATTCGAGAATACCAATCTCGCATTCATAAATTTCGTCGCATCCCATCAACTCTTCTTTCTATGGATTTATTTCTCAACATAATTGCTGGTGGATGCATGGCTTTGATGCCGCTTTGTTTTAAATACATCAGCCATGTGTCTCAGGGAATGGATTCAACGTTATGTTTTATCTATGGAGGTCTAGCTGCGCTTACGGGATTTGTTTTACTGCCTGCCATACGCAAACGTGCAACATTGACAGAAACGCATGAGTGGGTACTACTCGTCGCGGCCATGGGGCTGGGTGTAATAACGTGTGTGTATTACACGACATTTGCTGGTGTGCATATCGCATTGTTGGCGGCAGTTGTTAACGGCATTGCATTAGTGACAATGCAGTCTCTCTTGCGCCACGTTGCCGCTCGAAATCTCATGCAAGGGGAGTATCAACAGTTTGGTTGTAGGTTGATGCAGAGAAACGCGATTGCGCGAGTGTGTTCACCTATTGTTGTTGGTGTTCTCGCTAGTGTGACATCTCTCCGCTTCACCGTGATGGTGCTTCTTGGTTTGGGGGGTATTTTCATAGTCATTACAGTGGCTCGTGTTAGTCTGATTCTTTATGGACGTCGATACGATTACCGACTTCTCGCATCGATCGAAGATCCTTCTCACCCAGCTCGAAGATTACGAACCGTTCGACGAGAGGGAACAGAAATCGTTGGAGTTGAT
>CALMUU010000025.1 GCA_937872965.1 uncultured Actinomycetes bacterium | reverse complement strand
TTATTTGCTTTCCATAACTTTATAAGCAATGTCAGGCAGAACCTATCTTCTCGCGTATAGGTCGAACGGATCATTTTTAAAAAAGATCAACAATCCATACACGTGCGTAAAGCTTCGGCTGATCTAAGACGATAGCAAAACGTAACCACCCCAGCATGAGGGATAACGACCATGGAGGTCCCTAAAATGAAAGCAAGAATACACGAGGCGCTCCGTCGTCGACACAACATAGAGGACGAGGGCTTCACGCTCATCGAGCTTCTTGTAGTAATACTTATCATCGCAATTCTGGCAGCAGTCGGAATCGTCGCACTCTTATCAGCACTCGACTCAGGAAAGAAATCAGCAGCGAAGACAACGTTGCGCACAGCAATGTCAGCAGTGAGGTCAATGCAAGTTGGATCAGGGGCAGAAGACTTCTCAGGACTAACTCTTTTAGCTATGCAGACTGTGGAACCCGACATCACCTGGGTACTAAATCCATTGGCAGCTACTGCACCGACAAATTCTGTTGGTATTGGAGGTAACGGTACGAATATTGCAGTGTTAAATACCCGCGATTCTTCTGGACACTGTTTCTATGTACTGCTTAACGTATCCGGTCCAACTGGATATGCATCAGCAACAGTTGCTTCAGACGCTGCGTGCCCTGCATTTCCAACCATCACACCCCCCGTTGTGTCTACTTCAGACACATTTGCAGCAAGTACCTGGTTTAACCGTCAGGATGTGGGTTGGAGAGCGTCCTAATTAAATCAGAATAAAACTCAAGAAAACGGGGGGAAACCCGCCGTTTTTTATGTCACAAGAAATTGCTTAGTTGTCCCATTATTACGCATAGGCCATATGGCTCATTTCTATAAATTCGCCGTCCATCCCTGCCGAGAAATTCAGCGTCGGCTACCTTAAGACGATACAAAACATACTTACCCCTGTATTTACAAGAGGTACCGACCAATCGAGGTCCAAAAAATGAAAGCAAGAATTCACGAGGCGCTGCACCATCGACACGACACCGAAGACAAGGGTTTCACACTTATTGAACTTCTTGTCGTCATTCTTATCATCGCAATTCTGGCAGCAGTTGCGATGGCCACATACCTTTCTGGTCTCGATTCTGCAAAAAAATCTGTTTCTAAATCAACACT
>CALMUU010000024.1 GCA_937872965.1 uncultured Actinomycetes bacterium | reverse complement strand
GGGAAGGTTTGCGGTCGCCTGATGCGCGCGCAGGTGTGTGTTCTGAAGGCATAATGCCATACTCTTTTCTATTTGTTATTTCGTTGCCCTGGCTTTACCAGTGGCTAGCTCTCTTGAGCTTTTTCTCTAAAAGAAAACGAATAACGAAAGAATTGATATGACAATCATTACTCGCACAGGTGAGAAGATATAAATACTAGCACAGCGAGAGATTTTGACCGAATTGCGATTTTTGTGTCTGAGTTCGCGCGTAGTTCTTTTACTCATTAGACGGATATTCTCGGAGCATCCAACCCTCACACCATTGTCTAAGAAGAAGGACAAGAGCTCCTTTTATGGGTTTAGACATCGTCGCGATAACCTTTTTACTTCCTTACTTGATGATCACTATCTGTGTTTACCTTGCATACTCTTTGCGGTTCTTGTCGTAGGTGGATGTTATCTTAACCTTATGAATACAGAAAAGCAGCTTTGTTCTCCGGTCTACGAAGTTGCTGCTCATATTAAAGAATTGCGAACCAGCGGAACGCCTATAACAAAAGAACTTGTTAAAGAACTATTAGCAGCCCAACAAGCGCTCAGCACTGAGTGCGATCAGATTCTGTCTACCTATAACGATTCTGGCATTTGGGTCCAAGATCATTACCTTGAGGGCAACCAAGCAATCATGAACGAAACGAATCTCTCTCGTCGGAGCGTGGATCAGGCGATTGGGAGAGGAAAACTCTTGAAAGATTTTCCTGACCTTGCGGAAGCGATCGATGATCAAATCATGACAACAGATCATCTTTCTGCCCTTCTGCCATTAACATCGAAGAAATATTATGACCGTCTTGCTTATGATGTAGGCCTCCTCGTTGAGAATGCAGGGGCTCTGCCCATGCCTGAATTTTCTAAAGTAATTACACGTTGGAAAAAGATCGTCGACCGTGAAAGAGAAGAAACGTCGTCCGACTATCAAGCTTTTCAAGATCGCTATTTCAATATATGGGAAACACCCTCCGGCTATAAATTCGAAGGTGAAACCGATACCATCACCGGAAAAACAATCATCAAAGCCTTCGATGATATAAGCAACCAGATCTACAATACAACCGCAATCGAAGACCGAAAAAACTATCTCAAATCAGAACAATACATCGATGCATTCGGATTTGTCTGTCAAGGATACATCGAACACGGCACTATCGCCACAAGCCATAAACCAAACGCCATTGTGGGTCCAACAGTGAACGCCAAAAACAAAAAACTACGCTACTCCACCACCCCAGCACTCACCGCCGACATCGTCATCGATATAAACGACCTCGATCCCAACACAACGACCCGTCATTTCCTCGCACGAAATCTTCAAACGGCCACTCCAATCATTTCCGCACATTCCCAAACACTGACCGAACAAATTTTGTGTGACACGACAATTCAAGTACCCATTAGGCGAGATGACGGAACATATGATCTCGGAAGAAAAGTTCGAACCGCACCACCACACATGAAAAAACAACTTGTCCTCGCCCAACCCACCTGCTCAGTCCCAGGATGTCGCGTACCATCCAAATATTGTCACGCCCACCACATCAAACACTGGGCACACGGAGGAAAAACCAGCCTCGACAATATGATTCTTTTATGTCACCGTCACCATACGATTGTGCATAATGACAAAATG
>CALMUU010000023.1 GCA_937872965.1 uncultured Actinomycetes bacterium | reverse complement strand
ATTCATATCGGCTTTCAACACAGATAAATACTCTAGCAAGCACAACGGGAGCTCTCACGGAATTGTAGGGCGAGAATGCTCTTGACCAGGACAAATGTCGACTTGAGATACGAGTTTCATACCGATAAGTAACTAAGGAAGGTTCTTGTGAAGAGCAAAGCTTTGTCTAACTCAGTCCTGGAGGAATTCTCTCTCCGTAGTGATGGTAATCATTCACGATCCGCTCTAAACCGTGTGTGTCGCATAGTCTCACCCGATGGCACCGAGTGTCTATGTACACATTCCCTTTTGTTCACGCAGATGTGATTACTGTGATTTTGCGACGTGGACCGATCGTGATGACAACGTCGTTGAATACATCGACACGGTCATTCGGCAATGGGAATACTGTTCATCATTTAATGATGATTCAACGAGCCAACCATTAACGTCCATTTTTTTTGGGGGCGGAACGCCCAACCTTATTGATGCCGGTCACATAGCTCGCATTATCGAATCGATTTCAACCGTGATGAATATCACGGGTGCGACGGAAATTACTGTGGAATCAAACCCCGACCATGTGACCTTAAAAAAGATGATGACGTATAAAGAAGCAGGAGTGAACAGAATCTCATTGGGAATTCAGAGCACACAGAATCATGTACTTCAGTTTTTAGGAAGAGAGCATTCTCCTAAACATGTAAAGGTCGCTCGCGAGATCATTTCAGACGCCGGAATTAGGAACGTAAATGCAGATCTCATTTATGGCGCTGCGAATGAATCGATGGATGACTGGCAGACAACTTTGGAAGAAGCCATGACTCTCGACCTCTCTCATATCTCTGCATATGCGCTGGGAATTGAACCAGGCACACCTTTGGGTCGCGCAGTCGCCTCACAGGAAAAAGACCCCACCGACGACGATGCCCTTGCAGACAAGTATGAACTCGCCGATGCAGTCCTAGGTGCAAATGGCTACGAGTGGTATGAAATCTCAAACTGGGCACGTCAAGGATGTGAGAGTCAACACAACTTGGCCTACTGGCGAGGCGGAGATGTGATCGCGCTGGGATGTGCTGCACATGGTTTTACGCGTAATCAGAGATGGTCAACTCCGCGACATATTGATACCTACTTGGAACGCTTTAGCGCGCAACGCAGACCGCAGCCTCTGAGCTGGGACCTTTTTATCAATCGTGATGATAGTGAATCGATTACGCAAGATGAAGAGGAGTTTGCTTTGAAATTGAGAACTCGTCAAGGGGTTCAGTGGAGAAATAATCAGGTATCCCCAGTTCTGGAAAAATTTGTCGACGAGGGCTTTGTCTTTTTTGATCCTGTCGAATGTCGGGTGTGGTTGAGCATCACCGGGCGCCTTATGGCGCATCGTGTCATGGTGGATTTATACGAGGAGTATGAGCAATTGACGAGCGTTGTAGAATAGATAAGTTATGGCATCCCATTCTGCACCCAACCAAGATTTTGTTGTCGACGAACGAAAAAAGGCAATTCTTAGAACCGTTGTCGATGCTTACATCGATGATGCCACTCCTGTTGCATCGAAGACGGTTTCACAACGAAGCGAGCTCGATGTTTCGGCTGCCACTATTCGAAACGATATGCATGCTCTCGAAGAAGCAGGATACTTAACCCATACACATACGTCTTCGGGGCGAATCCCTACTGATCGCGGATATCGTTTTTTTGTCGACCATTTCGTCCCTGTTGATATTCAGCGCAAAAGTAATCGCGCCCAAACGCGACTGATTGATGGAATCATCCGGACTCCTCGTGATTCCAATATCGACGCACTTCTCGAACAGACAGTTATTTTATTGTCATCTCTTACACATCACACTGCAGTGATTGTGAAAGATACCAGCAGCACGGCACGCGTATATGATGTGCACATCTCTCGGTTAAATGATGAACGAGTCGTCGTTGCATTATTTCTCGACGATTCATCGATCGAACGGGTTGTTCTTGAGTCGGCGTCCCTTTTTGTTTCGGGCGCGGCAAACGGTGCAGATGTAGATGATTGTTTACTTGCTCAACGAGTCGAAGATCTCCGACAAGTTTTTTGCGGGCATACGTTACGTGATGGTATCCGGCAAGACTTTATTCACCAACAACATCCATTTGCTGCACATGTACAAGAAGCATTTTCGCGAGAGGTCCATGCCGACAAGAGTGATGCGTCGGTGCATGTTGCAGGTGTTGCCAATATTGCGAAAGCAGGAAAAAGCTCCGATCATTCCGACTTCTCTGCACAGCTACTCTCTTTGCTGGAACAACACATGATTCTTATTGAACTCATTCGTGAAAGTGTGGATGACACGATTGCTGCCCGCATTGGTTCGGAAAATATGTACGATGAACTGAGTCGCCATTCCATGGTGCTCGCGCCTTTTGTTTCTGGTGATGGAGACACGGGTGCTGTTGGGATTATTGGTCCGACTCGCATGGATTATTCAAAAGTCTTTGCCTATCTCAATGCTGCAAGTGGAACAGTTACGAAGTTCTTGGATCAATAATGGAAACAGACTTTTACAAATTATTAGGAGTGTCACGCACGGCGGATGCTTCGGAAATTAAAAAGGCATACCGAGCTCTGGCGCGACAACATCACCCGGATGCAACTCAAAATGATCCCGAATCAGAAGAACAATTTAAGGCAATTGCTGTTGCCTACGAAGTGCTGAGTGACCCCGAAAAGCGCGCGCAGTACGATCAGTACGGAATCGATGGACTTCGTTCGGGTGGAGGATTTAATTCTCAAGGTGGTGGCGGATTCGAGTTCAATATTTCGGATCTTTTTGAATCTTTTTTTGGAGGATCCGGCTTTGCTTCTTCTCCTTTTTCGTCGAATTCGCGTGTCTCGAACGATGCTGCAGCGCAGATCGAAGTGACGTTGACCGAGGCAGCCTTTGGTGTAACGCAAACTTTGAACCTCACTCTTGATCGACTTTGTGAAACATGTTCTGGTTCAGGAGCTAAGCCGGGAACACAGGTGCACACTTGTTCTACGTGTGGGGGAGCCGGGAGCGTGCAGGAAGTACGCCAAACATTCTTTGGGCAGATGATGTCTGCCGCTCCGTGCCCTACTTGTTCAGGTATGGGAACTGTGGTTCCCGACCCTTGCCAACAATGTAATAGTGCAGGTGTTGTGCCCACGCCCGTTACCATCGAACTCACAATTCCTGCCGGCGTGGAAACGGGTTCTCGTTTGCGGTTGTCTGGACAAGGACCAACAGGTTTGAGGGGAAGCGCAAATGGAGATTTATATGTGTCCATAAACGTCGCACCGCACGATCGTTTTGAACGGCACGGCGACGATCTCGTCGCCGTACAAGAGATTAGTTTTTTAGCAGCAATTTTTGGAACAACAATTGACATTGAAACGCTGGAAAATACTGAGACACTCCATATCCCTCCCGGCACTCCATCGGGGGAAGTGTTTCGGTTACGACATCACGGCATGGGTCGTTTACGAGGTCGCGGGCGTGGTGACATTCTTATTTATATAACGGTGGTCATCCCATCGGTCAAAGATCTGAACGCGGAGCAAAAAGAATTACTCATGGCCTATGGTGCAAGTATTGGCGAAGAAGTCATAGAAACGCACGACCATCCTT
>CALMUU010000022.1 GCA_937872965.1 uncultured Actinomycetes bacterium | reverse complement strand
CAGAGAGGGCAGCACAATTTACATTGGAAGCTTTTAAGGTTCGACACCCTGAATATCAAGACGAAGTGCGAGTGACATCAAAAGATAACGACACACTATTTTTCATTGAATTAATACATGTTTCTCCTACAACACAAGCAATGTTCAATGCGTTGCGCGAAGTTCGTGAGTATCTCGGTACAGGAATGAGTGCACGTGAGGCAATGTGTCATACGCAGCGGCACAAGATCACCAAGCGAAAGAACTGGGAACACTCATTGCCAGAAAGTGATCTGGAAGAATTGTCTGGTGAGCTAGATCAAACCTATAGAGAACAATTTGCTCAGATGCTCCGGTGTGAAGAGGTTGTGAGTGAAGACGATATTTTTGCGCGTGCGAATGCTACCGCGGCTTTAGTTGATGTCATCGAGTCCCTTAAACATGCGATGGGTACAGACTCTCTCAGTATCGCAACGTCAGGAGTGCCTTATTCGGATACTCCGATAACAATGGAAATGGTAGCTGGCACCAAGCCAACGAATACTCGGAGTCAACAAATCCAAGACGTCATCGCATCCGCGGAGGGCACTGACGTTATTTTTATTGAATTGGGTGACAATCCCAAAATGGAAGTTACAGATTTAGTTGAGCTCAATGCCTGGGCTGCACAACTGGGAAAACCAATCCTCGTTGATGTATCTTCGGTTGGAACCGGCAATGTCGACTTCGACAAGCTTTTTGGATTACACATGGTTGTTGGTGCAATTGCGAGCACGACAAAATATTCCTCGGGAACTGTTATGGGTGGTGTATTTATTCGTAACTCTTTGTGTGCCTGGAAAGATCTCGACACGTTCACAGAAAAGTTAAAAAGCATTGGTCAGAGCATGATGTTCTGGGCAGATACTGCTGTTCATGTGCGTGATCTCCCAACTTATGATGAGCGTCTTCGTGGACACAGTCATAATGCGGAGCAAGCAGCTCAATTATTGAGCCTTCTTCCTGGCGTGAAGGTCAATTATCCGACTGAAAATGGAAGTGCTGAATTTATTCGTCCATTTTTACGAGAGGATGCAGGTTTCGGAGGGATGCTGTCCGTCCAGTTTGATCAGGCGTTCTATAGCGAGCAGCAAATTGTCGATATTGTTAACGCATTGGATGAATTCATGGTTACCTCTTTGTCCTTTGGTCTTCCCTTCAATACTGCCCTGGCTTACCCGGCAACTGTGTTCCCCGGACAGCCCGAATCCGAATGTGGTCTTGATGTTCTCACTGTGCGAATTAGCTTAGGACCAAACAAGGAAGAGGGATATCGTGCCGTCGAAGCTGTAAGTTCTGCAATTGCCAAGGTTATGGGGCAAGAATTTTTGCGGGGTTCGGAAAACCAATTGCACGCTCTCGTATAAAAATAAGGCCAGGCCTTATGTAAGCTACGGTCATGAATATTTTGATCACTGGTGCATCCAGCGGAATTGGTGAAGCCCTTGCCATCGAGGGCGCGCGACGCAAGCATGATCTCGTTCTTGTTGCTCGGCGCAAAGATCGGCTTGATGAGCTCGCTGAAAAACTTCGCAACGAACACAAAATAAATGTTGAAGTAATTACTGCGGATTTAACAGACGAGCCTCAACGCGCAAACGTCATTACCCGAATCAAAAAAGGTGACATCGATGTACTCATTAACAATGCGGGCTTTGGGTCATCAGGACCATTCACCGAACTCGATATCGCCAACGAGCTCAATGAAATCGATTTAAACATTTCGGCACTCGTGGCTCTTACCCATGCCGCAGCAGCTCCGATGGTTGCCAAACGCTACGGAACAATTATCAACATGTCTTCGCTTGCGAGCTATCAACCCATGACGGGTAACGCTGTTTATGGTGGTACAAAATCTTTTGTCACAAGCTTTTCTCATGCTCTTCGAGAGGA
>CALMUU010000021.1 GCA_937872965.1 uncultured Actinomycetes bacterium | reverse complement strand
ACTTTAACGCTCAACGCTTCGTTGCAAAAAAATCGTTGATCAAGGTCGCGCATTCTTCCTTAAGGATTCCTCCGCGCACTTGCGCATTATGTGAAAGACGAGGATCAACAAAGAAGTTATAGATACTTCCCGCTGCACCATATTGAGGATCAGTTGCCCCAAAAACAACAGCACCAATATGGGCTTGGATCAAACTCCCTGCGCACATAATGCAGGGTTCAAGAGTCGTGAAAATAACACAGTCGTTAAGTCGCTTCGAGGAGAGTTTTTCACATGCACGACGAACGGCGATCACTTCTGCATGATCTGTTGCATCGTGGCTTTGTTGACGAGTGTTGAATCCTTCAGCGACAACTTGTCCATCTTCGAACGAAACAATCACAGCGCCAATAGGGATATCGGCAGGAAGCGATTGTTGCGCCAGTTCAATAGCTCGGCTCATGTAGCGCGTAAGAGTTTCTTCTTGATCGAGGAAGGAAGATAATTCGTTCATGTATATTTTTCGCAGAGTTTTTTCAGTTCACCCAAAACCATTTTCCAGTTTTCCTCTGAGTGATCTGCAGATTCTTGAGAACCAATGTTCTCTTGCGTGAGTGTAAGCTGCGCACCACTATTAAGAGGCGTAACTTCGTAGCGAACATGTTGGTAGTTCTCTGGCTTATCTTCAGCTCCCGACATGCCGCTCCAATAGGTACTGACAATGAGTTTGTCCTGCTCGTATTCAAGAACGGTACCCTTGTCCTCGTAGGTTTGACCTTGCCATTCGCCAGAATAGGTAATAGGACTCCCCACTTTCCAGTCGGTTTTCATTTCTGTTCCGAAAAGGTACTGCTTAACCTTGGCTGGGTCAGTGAGAGCTTCGAAAATAACCGAAGGTTGCGCATTGATTTCGATAGATGTGGAAAATGAAAATGTATTCATCACGATAAGTACCTCAGTCTTGATGTAATTTTTTGCTTTTTTGTTTATTTTTAATGCCCTTTGACTTCGAATGTAAGGAGGGAAGAAAGAATACTTGCTTCCAACTCATCCCATGTATCCGAAGGCGCTGCAGCGGTGACAACGTAAAGATTGTCGTTTTTGACGGTCATGTATTGAAGGAAATTAAACTTCACGCCCTTAACTTCGCCATGACTGCCCAGTACGATTGCTTTGACGCTCCCTTTTTTTACTTTTGCAACTGTATCTACTTTTACATTTTGGAGCGAACCACCACTCTCAGCAGATTTGATGAGATTTTTAACACTATCTTTTCTGTAAATATTCTGGTCAACGTCCTTTGGAATCGATTGTGGAATAATGACAACATTAGCCAACGATTCTTCATTCGTATCAAGAACAGAGAAGGTCAAAACTTGATCTAATCTATCGGGGTTACCAGATTGCTGGGCACTACCCAAGGGTCCATAGATTGAACCCGATCCCGTTGACGTTGTAAAAAAATCGTTCTCCAAGAGATCGCTGTTGATATCTTTTTCTGTGTATGTTGTCTTAAAGGAGTACTCTCCCACGATCACCGTTCGGTAGAAGTAGGTTGCACCCAGACCCACACATATGACAATGGCCACACTAATGATTTTGATTGCTACTACTGGTAAAAATTTGTTATGCAAGATAGACATTGTTTTCCTTAGTTGTTTCTAATGTGATGTTTGTGTGCCAAGAAGGTATGCGCCGTAAACGATAAGCCAGATTGTTGTGGGATAGACAATCCATCTCTCTGCACCACCTGTTCCCAGAATTTTTGTAAATATTGGATTCCCGATGAGAAAAGCGAAGGAAGTGATTCCAAGTGCAGCGAAAATGAATTTGGCAGGTGAATCAGAAACACTGAAAGAAGATATGGCCACGAACTCGCCTGACGTGAATGTTGCGATGGCGAAGAAAAGATGTATGAACGAAAGATTGCTATTGAAAATACCTATCCCTGCAATGGCGATTCCATGAACGAGGAGAGGTATGACAACGATGTTCTTATGCATTGCATTATGGAGAAAGTATGCGGAGAGGACAACAGCGAAACCTGCAATGATCATGGCAGAATTAAAGATAAGTGCAGATTTGATCGAATGATTCACAGGGTCGGTTCTCTGGCCTAAATCGCTAATGGGGTTGTTGCGCACGCTATAACCCCGGAAGTAGAACTCCCCAGTAACAATTCCCATTAAAACAACGATCCCGGCGAAGATAAGAAGAGATCCCGGAAGGTTGAGTGGGTATCTTTTCACCGCTTCACCGTAGCAAAGTTAAGTGGTTGATCAGAGCAGCTGGCTTGGTAAGGATGAAGTCGCCAGAGACCTTGGCTCTATCGTGTTCGCCTGCATTAGCTTAATTTTCTATATACCAATTGACCGATTTAGACGCATTTAGTATAATGGTCTTTTACCCTACGTAAGGACTCCGTTATATGGAACGGCAGGATGCGCGCGAGATTCTTCGCGTCTATATCAATAAAAGAACTCTGGGCAAACCTATTGATAAGACAGTTGTCGACGGCTATCCGTTGAACAGTCGAACTATCACGGATGCATTCTTCCTTCTCGCGCAACAAGGGAGCAAAAATGATGTTGCGAAATATATTTGGAAAGCTCTTAGAGCAGGGGTGGCTGAACATCTTCGTCAAGCATCTGATTTAAGTTCTCGACTTTTAGCGTTAGCTCAATCCGAGAAATATGCGGCCCACAAAGCGTTGATGCTTATTTCCGAACAAATAGGCGCCACTGCTATTGCTTTTTCGCGTTGGAAAAGTATCGTGCGCACATTATCGCAGTCAGAAAGTGCCACTGCACATGAGGCACTCATGTCGGTATTTAAAGGAGCTGGTTCTGACCGTCGTTTGGGTTTTGTTGAGAGAGATGAAGAAAACAACGTAGAAGCGCTCTATTTATATGGGCATTCTGTATATGGTAACTCACGTGCAAAACTAGCCGCTGTTGTTTATCAAGGTAGTGAGTTTTTTGGTGGGTCTAAGTTATTGGACAAAGTAGAAACATACTGCAGGAATCACCGATTAAGTAAACAAGAGAGGGCTGATTCAGGGCATCCCTTTCAAGAATCAGTTAGACGTTTAGGTACCGATAGAGGGCTTGCTGGAGTTTTTGGCAGCAATGTGATCCCCGGCCACCGGCGACACACTCCCAACAAACCCGTATGCGATAAGTTCGCTATTCGGACGCAAGATCCTGGAAGTCCTGTTTCTGCCGCTACACCTCACCGCTGAGCTACTAAGCAAGCTGTTCTTTGCTGTAGCCGCATTTGAGCATTTTTTCTATAAGGGCTAATCTGGATAGATAACTTTTCAGGAAGAGATTGTACATATGGATTCATTACAAGCAGAAGAAATATTAGAAAAATTTTCGCAGGCTAACTGGTTCAGAAGGAATATTCTTCCTGTATCGAGAAAACGTTTAGAAACTGCAGTTAAAGTGCTTGCACCTATTGCTGGAGCGCATGAATGCAGGATCATTCGAGAAGCGGCGATTAAGGGACTTGCCCATCAGATTTCTGCTGATACTCTTGCCGACACGTTTCGCAGGTTGTGTGCAAATGGACAAAAAGAGGCGCGACCTACACTTTGGGCACTTGCGGAATATGGTGGGGTAGACAAACTCCATGAAGCGGGCCAACTTAATTCAGTCGTTTCAAATCTAGGAACACGAGTACGGGCGAACGATTTGGATTGGCATGCAGTACGTGCATTATTAATCAATGATGCTGGAAAAGACTTGTCCTCAGATGTACTTGTTGACGTCGTGCGACGTGCAGCTCAATATGGAAGTCCAGAATCGATTTTATGTGCGAGGGCGGGGATGACGACTGTTTTGGAAAAAAGTTTAGGGTTCAAGGTCGAGAGCGATTTTAAATTAACGGGCTTCCATCTCAATGTGCCTGACAGTACCTCCAAAGGAGAACTCGTTCTCATACATGATGGCGCAAATTATGTAGGTGGACAAAATCCGTTTACGTCCATTGAAGCTCAAGTCCGAAAGCATGGTCTTCCCGGACGACCAGATGTGCCAAATACTCCTCAATTCCAAACTGCCCATAAGCAGGCGCTCTATGCCTTAGCGAGCTCAGTTGCTCCTGGCCATTCGGGAGCACCGTCAGATACTATGACGTTTGGGATGGCGCAGTAGCAGTCTATGAATTGGCCGAAATAGGGATATAAAACTCTGACGCGAGTTGTTGCTGTCCACTTCACACGCTCGCGTGAATTGTGTCCGGCTTTGCCGGTGCTCGATAATAAATCCTGTGGCGGTGGAACAGGGATTCGAACCCTGGGAAGCTTTCACTTCACACGCTTTCCAAGCGTGCCGATTCGGCCGCTCTCGCATTCCACCAAATCATATTGGTAAGAGATTGCGGCGGTCGGCAACCCGACGGCACACAGTTCACGAGGCTGAAGGCTGCTTCGTTCCCGACCTGACCTGGTTCACCTGGAACCGTTGCGACGGACCCACCACCGCAAACTCTTACCAAGACCGATACAGCCTAATCGAGGGATCTTCCAGGTTTTCTTGTCGAGCTAACTAAATCATGCCCTTGCGCTGGTGATTCCAGAGATCTGCAAAATGACCATCTAAGGCAAGGAGCTCTTCTTTTGTTCCCTGTTCTACGATTT
>CALMUU010000020.1 GCA_937872965.1 uncultured Actinomycetes bacterium | reverse complement strand
AGAAGGCTAACTGCCATTGCCAACGCAGCCAACGCCGCGAGAGCTGCTTGATGACGATGTGCGTAAAACCACACGGCACCGACAAACAATGCAGCATCGGAAATCCGGTCACACAGAGAATCAAGGAAAGCTCCCCTGGAATTGACCTTGCCGCTGGCACGTGCAATTGCGCCGTCGAGCAGATCAGGAACACCGGCGAGAGCAACGCCACAAGCTGCAAGGAGATGGTGGCCGCTCGCCACCGCAAAACCTGTTGCAATCGCAACAAAGAGACCCAGAACAGTCAGAGCATCTGCGGAAACACCTATTTTGTGAAGTGCAACACCGATAGGACCTGTTACTTTTTCGGAATATTTTCTTCCATGGAGATCAAGCATTGGGTTCGTCTCCTTCCTTGGTTTCATAGTCGAAGTATGTTGAAGCGATGTTTTCGTTAACTGCATCGATTTCAACAAGTCCGCGTTGCGTGGGTGGTTCGTCGCTCGAAAAAACAACCACACGCCACATGGGTTTAGATAACCATCCTGTAAAACTTAGTTGCGCCGACGCATGGCCGACAGAAAAAGGAGCTTGCGCTGCTGCAACCGTCAGAGCATCGAGGTCTTTGACGTTGAGTGTCCAGGCAGTAAAAAAGAAAAAAGCTCCCACCAGAATGAATACGCTCCCCCCTGCAATCATTGCGCTGTTCTGGGACATAATTCCCATGGCAATAAAGCTAAGCGAAATAGCAAAAATACTGTACGCCGCCGTTCGACGTCGTCGAGGCGATGGGAATTGGTATGGGCCGACATATTTCGTGATGTCGAGATCGTCAGGAAGTTGATCTGTTTGACTGTTCATACGCGTTCCTGTGGTGGCCACGCGTTATGAAGTTTTGCATAACTCGATTCCAAGGTTTCGGGCAGTGTGCGTGTATTGGCAATGGTGGTAATAAAACCTGCATCGGAAATCCAACGAGGAAGAACATGGATATGCAAATGTCCAGGGACTCCAGCACCTGCGGCTTCGCCCATATTGATTCCTGCGTTAATACCATCAGGTGAATAGATCTCCCGCAACAGATGTGTCGCGGTTGCGGTCATTTCCATTGCCGACGTACGAACACTTTCCGGGTAATCATCCAAGTTTTGGTGATGATCATGAGGGACGACCATAAGGTGGCCATTCGAATAGGGGTAGAGATTCATCACAACAAAGCATTCGTCGTTCCGCGCGAGAACATAGTGATCAGCGCCTTGGTCTTTGAGCTCGCATAACAAACATACGGGTACGTCTTCGCCACTTCGGCGCTGACGAGATTGATCGGCGGCACGCATGACGTATTCGGCTCGCCATCCTGCCCAAAGTTGATCTACATGTGCCATTACTACTCCGTTACACGTCGAGAGATTTTGTGGCGATCTTATCCGTAATATCGTCGATGAATGATTGTACAGAAATTCCGCGCGTTGGATCATCTTCGCCACGCTTATTCACTCCGACAGTTCGCGCTTCGATGTCATCATCGCCCACCACCAAGATATAGGGAACCTTTTCGGTTTTTGCTCGACGGATCCGGGAACCTAATGAATCAGATTCGGAATCAGCTACTTCGGCGCGGATACCGAGCTTGAACATGATGTTACGAATTTCGTGTGCATAATCCAAGTGACGATCGGCCACGGGCGCAACAACCACTTGGACAGGCGAGAGCCATACAGGAAATGCTCCTGCATAATGTTCTATGAGGAAACCAATGAAGCGTTCGTGCGAACCCAGAGGTGCGCGGTGAAGCACAACCGGAGTTTCGTCTTCGCCTTGCGCATTTTTAAACGTCATCCCAAAACGTGACGGCATATACATATCTGCTTGGACGGTTGCGATCGAGAACTCTTTACCGATCGCGCTCGTGAGAACAAAGTCAGCCTTGGGACCGTAGTGTGCAGCACCGCCCACATCAAGAACAAAAGGAATTCCTGATTTTTCCATTGCGGTTTTTGTTATATGTTCAGCACGTTCCCACATTGCATCGTCGTCGTGATACTTATCGGTTTTCTTAGCGTCACGCACAGCGTAGAGCATATGGAAATCGGTGATTCCTAATATCTTGTAGTAGTACTCATGAAGACGAATTGCATCGACAAACTCATCAATCGCTTGTTCTTGCGAACAATATATATGTGCGTCATTTTGAGCACATCCACGCACACGCATCAGACCAAAGAGTTGGCCGGAGCGTTCGTTGCGATATATCGTTCCGTATTCTGCGTAACGGATAGGGAGTTCGCGATACGAATGTTGTCGACCCATAAAGATGGTGTGATGATGGGGACAGTTCATCGGTTTGAGGTAATACTGATCGCCTTCAATCTCGATAGGGGCATACATATCTTCTGCGTAATAAGGAAGATGTCCTGATTTATAAAAAAGATCAGACTTAGTAATGTGGGGGGTGGTGACGCGATCGTAGCCCCACGTGCGTTCGGTTTGTTTTGCCCATTCTTCGAGTTCTTCTTTAATGATGTTTCCCTTGGGCATCCACAAAGGAAGGCCCTTACCTACATCATTGGAAAACATGAAGAGGTCAAGCGCTTCGCCGACTTTTCGGTGATCGCGCTTCTCGGCCTCTTCCAACATATAGAGATGTTGTTCGAGAGCTTTCTTGTCTTCCCACGCAGTTCCATAAACGCGTTGAAGCATGGGCCTCTTTTCGTCACCGCGCCAATATGCACCCGCGAGACGCAAAAGTTTGAACGCTTTTAAGTACGAAGTAGAAGGCACATGGGGGCCCGTGCACATATCAATATAGGAAACCTGTCCGTCGGCACCAATGTTTTCGTAGTAGCTAATGACATCTCCGCCAGCAAAATCCACGGAGTCTTCGTCGTTGCTTGCGCCTTGGCGAACCTTCTCGATGATTTCGAGCTTGAAGGGTTGGTCGTGAAACTTATCGACACCTTCGTCGATAGAACATTCGCCCCGCCTAAACGGCTGATTAGCTTTGACAATTTCACGCATGCGGTTTTCTATACGTTCCATGTCAGCATCAACAAAACGTTGATCGTTGGGCAATTCAAAGTCATAGTAAAAGCCATCGGCGATTGCTGGCCCAATGGCGTATTTTGCGCCGGGGAAAAGATCGAAGACAGCTTGGGCCATGACGTGCGCCGATGAATGGCGCAGGATTTCGCGGCCCTCTTCGCTCGGGGGCGTGA
>CALMUU010000019.1 GCA_937872965.1 uncultured Actinomycetes bacterium | reverse complement strand
CGCCGGCAAAGCCGGACACAACTCGCGGTCGCTCATCCTTCGCTCCCTGTGATTCATCTCGTTCGACCGCTGCGCGGAGATCCTTCACTTCGTTCAGGATTGTAGATGTCACGTTATTCGGTGTCGGTTTTCATAGTGTTGGAGTGCCAAACGCTCACTATGTGAGTCTCAATCGACAAGACACTCGATCATTGCATAACCACCACCACCGTTTAGTCAATTAAGACTCACCACATAAGTCTTTGACGCTCCAACACTATCAACGCAATACCGTGATCCTTGGGCCTATTCCGCCACAAAACCAGAATTCTGTCACCGAAAAACGTAACACCTACAAGGATGACGGCTTCGCAGTCAAAACGACAAAAGCACTCGGACAGATATCGTTCAAGACGCATTCATCGCAGCGCGGTTTTTTTGCATCGCAGATACGCCGGCCGTGCTCAATGAGTCGCAAAGAAAAATCGCCCCATTGATCTTCAGGAATAATTGCCATAAGATCAAATTCAATTTTTACTGCATCCGTTTCATTAGTTAATTTCAATCGACGAGAAAGACGCGTCACGTGTGTGTCGACAGGTAAGCCCGGCAACCCAAAAGCTTCTGCGCGTATGACATTGGCCGTTTTACGACCAGCACCGGGCAACGTGACCAAGTCTTCGCGAGCGCTGGGAATGTCGCCATCAAAACGGGCAACAACCGCCTGGGCCATACCAATCAGGTTCTTCGCTTTATTGCGGAAGAATCCCGTCGACTGAATCAGTTTTTCAACATCGGCTTGTTGTGCAACCGCAAGCTTATCGACTGTGGAATATTTCTTAAAGAAAGCAGGAGTCACAATGTTGACACGTACATCCGTACATTGTGCAGAAAGAATCGTTGCCACGAGCAGTTCATAGGGATTCTTGTGATCAAGAGCGCACTGAACCACGGGGTAAAGCTGATTCAAACGGTCAAGAACAATATCGGTTCTCTGTTTATATCCTCGTGGGCGTGGCATGGAGCCAAGGTTACATGGGAGACTGTACGGATGTCAGAATCAGACAACACCACTTTTGTGCCGGTGACAAACCCTACATCAGCCAAGACAAAGCAACCACAGGGGCTTCCATCGCTCTATGCAATCACGCCCGCTGAACTCACGAAGTGGATCGAGCGAGCCGGCGAAAAACCGTATCGCGTCCGTCAATTTTTTGAACATATCTACGAACAACGCCAACCCTTTGAATCAATGACAACCTGGTCAGAAAAACTGCGCACTCGATTCAGTAAAGAATTCGGGATGGTCCTTACTCAAGAGAAATATCAGAAGTCGCGCGACAACACCCACAAATGGTTGTATCGGCTTGCGGATGGAAAATTTATTGAGACCGTTCTTATGATTTATCGAGACCGTGCGACGGTATGCATCTCTTCTCAGGCAGGATGTGCAATGGGCTGTACGTTTTGCGCAACGGGTCAGGCAGGTTTCGACCGACACCTAACCGCTGCGGAAATTATTGAGCAAGTTGCACGAGCATGTCACGCCACTGATACGCGTGTGGGCAATGTTGTATTTATGGGAATGGGCGAACCACTCGCAAACGTGAACCCCGTTCGCGAGACATGTGAACGGCTGGTTGAAGACTTCGGTTTTTCTGCGCGGCACATCACAGTGTCCACAGTTGGTATTGTTCCGGGAATGAACGAGATGAGCAAGTGGTCACTGCCTGTTACGCTTGCCGTTTCTCTTCACGCCCCTTTTGATGACATGCGCACCAAGCTCGTTCCCATCAACAAGCGCTACCCCATTGCTGATGTTCTCGAAGCCGCAAATCGCGTCTCGCATACCCATGGCCGTCGCGTGAGTTTCGAATATGCCGCGATTGATCACACGAATATCACCGCGGAGTGCGCTCACGAATTCGGTCGCCTATTGGAAGAATTTAAGGGCGCTGGAGGGGCCCACGTGAATGTGATCCCTCTGAATCAGACATCAAAGTTCGATGGTACCGCGCCAAGTCTTGACGCAATCAATCGTTTCGCCGACATCGTCCGCAAATACGGTCCCACTGTTACCATACGACGCAACAGAGGCACCGACATCGACGCAGCATGCGGGCAATTGCGCGAGCGCATCACTCAAGAGAACTAATATCAATTGCCATGAATCGATTCGTATGGACAAACCCATACCTTCCCCAAACACTGCAAGTGTCGGTGATCCTTGGATACTTCCGTGCTGTGATGACCTTTCTCTTCGCAAGCTTTGGTCCCTTCATCCCCTTCATTGGTTCATCGGGAGGATTAAAGCCACTCGGACTTCTCGTTCTCGCCGGTGGATTTCTCGGAGCATTCGGAATCGCAAATATCCGATGGTGGGGATATATCCTCGCATTGATAGTGGCCCTTTTCCCTTTTGTTTTCGGCATTGGGTACACGCTCAGGAACGGTTACAGCATATTCCAGTACCTCAGCGCCATATTTTCAGGATCATATTTGATTAGCACTATTTTTGAGATTGCAATTGTGGCATTGCTGGTACATCCAATGTCAGTACAATTTGTGAAAAGCCACTTTGAGAAGACATTCCCGTAAAGCATGTCATTCAGGAGCGAAGATAGTCATCCTGAACGAAGTGAAGGATCTCACGTTCGTTGTGCGTTTAAAAGAGATTCTTCGTTTCACTCAGAATGACGTATTGGTATGCTGGAGAAAAGAATTAATCGAAAGTGGGATGACCGAGTTCGCCGTAGAGTTCATCGGCAGTTGCCCAACCAAAAGCAATAAGACTTTCGCCTTTGGTGTAGTCGCGCTCGCCGACCATATCGACTGCAACTTTCGAAGAAGTCTTCAAAGGAGCCGTGTAGAAAAGAGGGGCTGATCCCTTTCCACCTTTTTTGGTGATGAAAGTACGATCATCGAAAGTTTTTTCGCATCCGAAACGCTTAGAAAGGTGGCGACCCCAGTTGCGCTCTTCGCCTGTTGGAGAATAATCAGGACGAGGCACAACATCGTGACGTTGAGCAACGAGTGCGTAGGTGCTCGGGAATGCGAGACGTGTACCAATGAGTACATCTTCGTCCGGGAACGAAATTGCGCTGCGTCGGTATAGTTCAGAAATTAATAGTTTCGTCGCGTTCGTGGCATTCTTGCCTTTTCGCACAGCTCCGAAGCTCCAGAGGGTTGCTGGAGTGCCACCGATTCGCTCGAGTGAACCAAAGAGGAAGCCTTCAAGAACGGCATCACGAACGGTCAGGATAAGTGGGTACTGCTCAACGTGGTCATCAATGACCTGGTCAGCAATGGTATAGCCCGTGTCACGCAGGAGCTGCCCAAATTCGTCAAGTTCTGCCGGTTTAAGGGATACGGTATCTCGAGATTCAACAATCATTAGCTATACATTCTACAACAGTAAAGCCACTTCGCGCGAGTCCTTATTAAAGATAAGGAGGTACTTCCCGCCAGTTTTCCGACTGGATAAACAGCTTTTTACGAAGCTATATCGACATCCATGTCATAGATTGCTGATTCGTGTTCTCTCTCGGACACGAGCGAATCCTGTTTAAACCCGCCCCAACTCAGTATTAGCGGATCATCTGTCACGTACCACGTTGCATATTGTGTGGCGTGAGCTTTCAAAACTTCGAGAGCTCGAAGTTTCGTTGACACTTCGAGGTGGCGCAATGCGTCGTCAATAACTATAGGAAGAGGACCCATAGCCGTGTGTGGTGCGCGAGAAAGCACGTCAGCCAAAACTGTAATGATTTGTGAAGGAGTTAAAGAAACCAAGCTTTTTTCTTGTGTTTCCGCAACTTTTTTTTCTGCAATTAGCTCGTCACGGCGTATAAGAAGTTCCAAGCGTCGCGCTCCCCCAACTCCCTGGGCATTGATAAAGTCTGCATAGGCCGTATAGCTCGCAAAACCCGCGCGTTCCAGCTGCTTTGCCAACGCCTTACGGGCCTTATCGAGTTTGCGCCAGTTCTTTGACGACGACGATTTTTCCGCACGAGTCGTTGCGTCGAGCGCAACTACCTGTGCTTTTTCAATTTTTATATGCGTGACTTTTTCATCGGGAAGAGCAAGTGCAGCGATCTCTGCTTCTACCTGTGCGATTTTGTGCGCCAGGGACGCGCTTAAGATTCCTTGTGCACGCGATGCTGCTTGTTTGAGAAGAGTCTGGGTAATGATGATGTGTTCGGGTGAACGAACGGATTCAAACATGTTCAATAGATTTTCTGCCAGTGCTCGCGCTGTTCCTGGTTCGTTGATGATGGTGAAATGTCCGTCAATGCTTCGCATAGTAATCCTCCGCGTTATACGGAAAATATCGTCGCGATCAGAATGCGCCTAAATAGCTTTCACAAAGAATACTGTCTCAATACGGACAATTCTCGCGCAATTAGTTTCCAGGATGACTTTGCAATACGTCATCCAGAGCGAAGCGAAGGATCTCCGCGCAGCGGTCATATGAGATTCGCTGCGCGGAGATCCCTCGCAGGCTCGGGATGACAAGGTATGAGCTGCAAAAACTAAAAAGTGAGAGTCGCGAGAAATTTCTGGATGCAGCCCGCGAGCTCGGTTTCATGTCCGGCAAAGTTGTGCTGTGCGTTGTCAATGAGGATCGAAGTTGCCTCCACAGCTTCAAGGGCAGTCATGACATCAACAGCAGTGGGATCTGAAGCGATATCTTCGCCACCGAGGACAACGAGCGTCGGAATAGCGAGCGACGCAAGAGCCCCCACATCGTGATTGCGCGAAGGAAAAAGGTCATACTCACTTCCAGGTTCGGAAAGTTCGAGAAAAGTTTCTGCGGAAATGGGCCACACGTCGAAAATTGATGCAGGCAGAATCGCTTTGCCGCCAAATTGATCACGAAACTCTTTTGCATGCGATCGACGACGTTCGGCATTGCGTCCACCATAAAAGCCGACGAGATCAAAAGGTGAAAGCAACACAACTGCGCTCACACGCTCAAAAAAATCTGCAAAGTCAGGATGTGTTGCTAACCGTAAAATCTTAAGTGCGCCAAGACTGTGCGCTTGCAAAATCACAGGAGCTTCTGGCGCGAGTTGATCGCACCAATCACGGATAGCTGCAAAAGATTCATCGAAACTTTCCGTAATGGTTCCACCATCGTGTCCGGGATTGTTCACGGAAGCGTATGTAAAACCAGCATCTAGATACGTCTGTGCGACATCAAGCACGAAAGGGTTCTCATAAAAGTTTCCCCACGAACCATGGATGTGTAGCGCGAGAGCATTTCCGTCCCCTGTCCGTGCGCCATGAAGGAGTTCTTGATCTTTTCTTGCAAGGGTTACGAATTCGTAAAGGTGTACCATCGTTCAACTCAACTCTTTGCGCATAATGATTGCATCCGTTGTATAGATTTCGATCTCTCCATCATTACCATACTGCTCCCAAGTTTCAACGCTCGTGCCCCGTTCCCGGTAGCCCAGCTGTTCATAGAGTTTCTGCGCTCGAACATTTTTTGTTTCCACACGGAGTTCAACAGATTCTAATCCGCGTTTACGGATCTCATTTTCCATGGCATCTATAAAGACAGCGCCTAAGCCTTGAGATCGTTTATCTTCGCGCACGTTAAGAGCCACGAGCGTTCCCACTTTTGGCACCATAAGAAAATCGATATGACCTATTCCAATAATTTCATCATCTTCGAGAAGGCCAAGAAGGATAAGTTCGCCCGTTTGAGATCGTTCCATCCATTCTCGGATGTATTCCTGGTGACGCTGGCCTCCCGACCATTCCAAGAGAGGCAAGTCCTGCTCAGAGAGCTTTCTGGTCGTTATTTTTGCCACTGAACGATCCTTACAGATATTTTCTATCTTTCATGTATTTTTCAGTTTCGCAGGTCACACTACAGATATGAACAGCAGCCCAACAAAGAGAAAACGACGCAAACCCGCACTGCGTACACGACGTTGGGTTGCTATCGCGAGCTCATCGATGTTTATTGCACTTACCGCGGCCTGTGCCTTCAGCGCCGAACACAAAGCCACAGCAACCACATCGGATTCCGCATCCATCACAACACCTGCGACGAATACAAGTTCCACAAATACCACATCAAATAACATCAACAATTCACAAGACATACCAACGCAATCGTGGTCCGCAGGCACAAGTACAGCGAGCAGCACCACCGTTTCACAATCCTCACAATCGAGTAGCAGTGGAAGCTGAAGCGCGCTGGCGGGGCATGGGTGCAGATATCCACGTTATTATCAACGGCGATCCGTTGCTGATGAGATTTGTGCGCAGGCAACTCGATCAACTTGAAAACAAGTGGAGTCGATTTCTTCCTTATAGCGAAATCACGAAGCTCAACAATTCAACAGGCGCTCCCTTTGAGGTTTCACCCGAAACCGCAGAACTTATTGTGCACGCATTGGAGGGATACCGAATCACGAACGGAATTTTTGACCCAACCATTTTGGGCGACTTGCTCCGTCTTGGTTATCACACTTCCTTCGTCGCTCTCGAAGATGCCGATGCACCTGAAGTAGTAAGCGAGCTGAAGCGTGGTGCTTCCGACATCAAGGTTAACGGTAACCAGATCACCCTTCCCCTCGGCGCGGGGTTCGACCCAGGCGGAATTGGTAAAGGTTTTGCTGCCGATCTCATTGCCGAAGAAGTGATGAAAAGAGGAGCCTCGGGGGTCCTGATCAATGTAGGTGGAGATATTCGCGTAATGGGCAAATCTCCTGAAGGTGGCGGATGGAAAATCGACATCACCGATCACAACAATAATGTCATTGAATGCGTCGTCCTTTCCCATGGAGCAATTGCGACATCAACGACGATGAAGCGTACGTGGAGCCACGAAGACCACGTCGTGCATCACCTTATCGATCCCGCACTGGGAATCAATGCCGACACTCACGTCATGCTCGCCTCAGTCATTACGGCGCAATGCTGGCAAGCAGAGATTCTCACCAAAGCCCTCATGATTGGGAAGACAGACATGGGCATGAAATTGACACAGGAGCTCGGCGCGCAAGCTTTAAGCTACACATCAGATAATGAATTCGTCACAACGCAGGGTTGGGATTCATTCCGCTGCGAGGAGGTGTGCGTATGACGTCGCAAGTCTGGTGGTATGCGGCAAGGTCTTCGGGCATCGTGTCATGGGCTACTTTGTGCTTGAGCGTTGTGTGGGGTTTAATGTTGTCTACACGCACAATGAAACAAACCATCAGCCGTCCATGGCTTTTGGGTGTTCACCGAGCATTTTCTGGTTTCTCGGTTATTTTTATGATTGTTCATGTGGCTGCTTTGATCTTTGATAGCTATACACACTTCGACATTATTGATGCCCTTGTTCCTTTTGCATCGACTTGGCATCCTCTCGCTGTTGCCTGGGGAGTTGTTGGCTTATGGATCATGATCGCCGTCGAACTGACTTCCCTGACACGAAAGCACATTCCCAATGAGTGGTGGAAGCGTGTACATTTTGCAAGCTTCGCATTGTTCGTGGTGGCAACAATCCATGGCCTTACTTCCGGCACAGATACCGGCACAATGCTGGGCGTCTTGATCGCGGCATGCGTTGCGGTACCCATTACCTTATTGTCGATATTTCGAATATATAAATGGGTAAATGCACCGATGGAAATTCCTGTCAATCAGAGTTGACAAAAATATCTGCATCAAGTTGTTTATGGCGATTGAGTGAATGGCGCACACCAATAGAGAACATATTTCGTTTGGTCGCCTGCTCCAATGTTGACGCTGAGTCTTCGATAATGAGACACCGTGAAGCGTCGCCATCCGTGAGTTGATCAATCAGTTCCGGTTTAGATATTTGCGGCGTAATTTCGTGCAGAGAATAAATGTGTTGCTTAAGATCGCTCAGACCAACATGATCGCATACGGCTTCGATTATGTTTGTTTGGTTTGCTGAAAGGATTTCGGGCACAATCCCTTTCTCGTGACACCATTGGATCAACGGAGCGATAAACCAATTAGCGGTAACCGATGGCGCAAGCAAAGCTGCCATAAGAATGTCGTATCGCTGCGTAGTGAGCTCTTGTGCTGAGGCGGCCAGGCCAATTCGGTCGCGTAATGTATTCCAGTTCTCAAGTTCAGAGTTGCCCAGATACGACTCGAGAAATTCTTCTTGGGTGAATGTGAATCCGTACTCGTGCAAACAGGCGGCATAACACTGATATTGAAGTGGCTCGCTGTCGATGACGACACCATCAAAGTCAATAAACACACGGTTGACATGCGATGCTCGCGAGCGCAGAGCATCGATTAAATCTTCTTGGCGTTTATCGAGCATCCTCAATATTAAGCGTTGGG
>CALMUU010000018.1 GCA_937872965.1 uncultured Actinomycetes bacterium | reverse complement strand
GGTGCAGGAACAAAACGAGAGATCGTATCGGGCAAGGCTTTCATATAATCAGAGACAGCAACGATTGGGCCTTCGACTCCACCGAGAGTGTTTTGAACAAACGAGATCTTTGCGGGAGCTTCGGGATGCAAACGATTCCACCGTTCACATTCCATTGCATCTTCACTCAACGACTTATACGACGTCACACTATATACATCAGCGGCAACATTGAATTCTTCAGCCAAGAACTTCTGCGCTTCGAGCGCACCAAGCATTGCAGTACCCGAAGCCAAGATGTTTGCCTTGTGCTCACACTTCTTCTCTTGGGCGCTATAACGGTAGATACCCTTAATCACGCCTTCTTCGATTTCTTTTTCTGCAACCGTTCCCAATCCAGGCATTGCAGGTTGCAGATGATTTTCGTTATACAACGTGATGTAATAAAAACAGTCTTCCGGTTGATCGGAGTACATGCGCTTAATGCCATCTTTAATAATGATCGCCATTTCAAAAGCAAAAGCCGGGTCATAGCTTCGGCAGTTCGGAACAGTCAGCGCAAGAACAAGTGAATGACCATCGCAGTGCTGTAACCCTTCACCCGTCAACGTCGTTCGACCTGCAGTTGCACCCAGTAAAAACCCCTTACCGCGCGAATCGCCAAATGCCCAAATCAAATCACCGACACGTTGGAATCCAAACATGGAATAGAAAATAAAGAAAGGAATGGTAGCTTCACCCAAGCTCGCGTAACTTGTTCCAGCCGCAGTAAAACTTGCAAGCGATCCGGCTTCGGTAATTCCCTCTTCTAAGATCTGTCCTTCTTGACTTTCTTTATAGGAAAGCATCAAACCTGAATCGACAGGATCGTATTTCTGACCGTGTGCAGCATAAATTTTTACTTCACTAAAGAGTGCATCGAAACCAAAGGTGCGTCCTTCGTCAGGGATAATCGGAACAATGCGATTGCCGATTTCTTTATCACGCAACAAGTTGCGCAACAAGCGGCCAAATGCCATTGTGGTCGAAGCTTCGATCTTGTCTCCGGTTCCCACCAGAACATCGTTATAAATTTTGTCGTCAGGAATCGTGATGTTTTTAGAACGGACAACACGCTCGGGAGAGAAACCGCCCAGGGCATTGCGGCGACCCACAAGGTATTCATATTCCGGCGAATCAAAACCAGGATGGAAATAAGGGGGAAGACCCTCTGCTTCAATCATTTCATCGGTGATCTCTTCGAGGCGAAGGGTGTTACGGAACTTCTTGATTTCGTCAAGGTTCAGTTTCTTAATTTGGTGTGTCGCATTACGAGATGCAATCTGTTCACCGAGAGTCCAGCCCTTAATTGTCTTAGCTAAAACAACAGTTGGCTTACCCTTGGTATTTGCTGCACGTTCGTATGCTGCATACACCTTACGGTAGTCATGACCACCGCGAGGAAGACGACTGATTTCTTCATCGGAAAGAGCAGAAAAGATTCGCTTGAGTTCTTCATCTTCACCACAGAATATTTCACGAATTTCTGCACCAGTTTTTGTGGCAAGACTTTGGAATTCACCATCGACAGTGTTGTTTAGTTTGTCAACCAGAACACCGTTGGTATCTAAGTCAAAAAGAACATCCCATTCACGGCCCCACACAACCTTGATAACATTCCATCCACAACCACGGAAGAGTGCTTCGAGTTCTTGGATAACTTTTGAGTTTCCACGCACCGGTCCATCGAGCCGTTGAAGGTTGCAGTTAATAACATACGTGAGATTATCAAGACCTTCATTCGCTGCAATGCGCAGCGCAGTAACTGATTCGGGTTCATCCATTTCACCGTCACCACAGAATGCCCATACGCGTGAGTTGGACGTGTCAGCAATTCCACGATTGTGCATGTAACGGTTGAAGCGTGCTTGGTAAACGGCATTGATCGGACCAATACCCATGGAGACTGTTGGAAATTCCCAGAAGTCGGGCATGCGACGAGGGTGCGGATAACTTGAGAGGCCCTTGCCTGCAGTCTCGCGACGGAAGTGATCCATCTGTTCCGTTGTGACACGACCTTCAAGATATGCACGTGAATAAATTCCCGGCGCGGCATGACCTTGATAAAAAATCTGGTCTCCAGGCCCATCGGCATTTTTTCCACGGAAGAAATGGTTGAAGCCGACTTCATACAGAGATGCGGCGGATGCATATGTAGAAAGGTGGCCACCAAGTCCATCGAAGCGATGATTGGCACGGTCGACCATTGCAACTGCATTCCAACGAATGATGGCTCGAACACGTCGTTCCATTGCTTCATCGCCAGGAAAATCTAGTTCTTCTGCTGAGTCGATCGTGTTGACGTAATCAGTGGTGATGAGGTCGGGAAGGTCGACACCCAGAGATCGAGCACGATCAATAGCGTGCGTTAAAAGGTAGTCAGCGCGTCCGCGTCCGCGTTGTTCAACAACAGCATCGACAGAGTCGAGCCATTCGTTTGTCTCGAGTGGATCTATATCGGGAAGTTGAGTCACGGGTTACAAATCTAGATCAAAATGGTCATTTATGGGTGATCCTGGCGCTTGAAGCTGTTTGCAGCTACTTTTATTATTCTCCAAGCTGGTCCTCAATATCGCAGTTGCACCAACCATCATCGATAGTTGCACCGATTTTTTTGTACAAATTAACAGCGTCCTGATTCCAGTTCAATACTTGCCAACGAATGCGTTTACAGTTTTGTTCTTTCCCAACTTTGAAAACCTCATTCATCAACCGTGAACCAATCCCCTGGCTGCGATACTCCGGCTGAATATAGAGATCATCAAGATAAAGAGATTTGCCCACCCATGTGTAATATGCAAAAAAGTACAGAGCCATTCCCACAATAGTGTCGCCATCAACCGCCACTATTGCTTCGAAGAGATCGTCTTCA
>CALMUU010000017.1 GCA_937872965.1 uncultured Actinomycetes bacterium | reverse complement strand
CTCTGCTGAGATTATTTCTTTGCTGTAATGGCTGCGTAGCATTCTGATATATCCCGATTAGTGGTGTTAATGTATGGATGTTGGTTTCGGGTAACAGGTTATTCGAAGTGGAGGGCGGAGCGCTGCATGGGACTTATTAGTAATTTACGACGTGGACGAAATGGCGAGGCTGGACAAAACCTGGCGGACCAAAAAGCTGGATTGCCGCTATCTCCCTTACTCGATGACCCCGAAGATCCGCTCGAATTACATCGGGATGAAACTATAACGGGACGGTTTCTGTTCCCGAATGTTGATCCTGTCCTTCACCGAATGCTCATTGCGCTCGGTGCGAGTCCCATTTTTGAACAAGAAGACTTCCCAAGAGAGCATGTTCGAAATACGCGATTTTGCTTTTACACTCTCCCTTCAACGCTCTCTGTAGCTACAGGCCGCGAATCTCGGCCTAACGAATTTCCTGATGGGATTTCGGGGATGCTTCCCAAGCTACTACGTACATCAGATGGACTCGTTTTGGTTGCCCTGGATGAACAGAACGGAAACTTTAGACCCACTATTGGTACATCCTGGAAAAATATCTACAATCTCTTTGAACAGAATGAAGATGCCCACGCACTCCCTGACTTGATTGCAAATGCTGGATACGGCTTAGTCCCTACCGAACCTCAACAAGACGATTTACGCCTTTACGTCGAAGGAGTTACAAACTTGGGTGCTGCCTTACATGCCGAAAGGGCTTTCCGAATATTTTGCTCGGAGCAAGGCATATCCAAATCTGACGATACCAGCTTGACTGCTTTCAACGATTTTGTTGCTGTGTTGCGCGAGCCATTTGTTGCAATAGGTCAGCACAGAGCGGAACTTGTTCATCCGTTTATCTTTGATCAGACTAGCGCGTCTTCTCAACTCGCTATTTAATAATTTTCCGAGCAACATCGCTTAATGTAACATCTCTTTGTTCACCTGATGTCATATCTTTCAGCGTGAAAATCCCTGTGGACAATTCAGATTCACCCAGAAGAATTGCATAGTGAGCGCCCGATCGGTCGGCATTTTTCATGGCCGACTTCATCGACTTCGATCCAAAGGATGTGTCCACACTAATACCCGCACTACGCAATGTTGTTTTCATCTCATTCACCTGTGCCCGTGATTCATCGGACTGCACCAAATCAATCACGATTGCATCCAATGTGCGTTCACCAAGGTCAACTCCCTCGGCTTCGCAGGCCAGAAGCAACCTCTCAATTCCTAAACCAAAACCAATACCCGGAGTTTCCGGCGCACCCATCTCTGCCGCAAGCTTGTTGTAGCGCCCTCCCCCACAAATGGTGGACTGCGCAGCATCCAAAGAATGTGACACAAATTCAAAAGCTGTATTGGTGTAATAATCCAAACCTCGCACAAGAGAAGGGACAACATTAAAGGCAATACCCAGTTCTGTCAGACTCTTTTTTACATAATCAAAGTCACTTTTACTTTCAACAGAGAGAAAATCGTGAATACTAGGAGCGTCACCAACAACTTCTTGCCAATCGGGAACTTTGGTATCGAGAACGCGCAAAGGGTTGCGTGCAACACGCGCTGCGAACTCTTCACCCAAGCGACTTTCATGTTGGGCAAAATATTCTCGCAATGCAGACATGTGAGATTCACGAGCTGTGGAACCTCCCAGCGAGTTAATAGCTAGCGTGAAATCTTTTAAACCGCAGTCGGTTAAAAATTCATAAGCAAATTGGATAATCTCCACATCAATAGCCGGGTCATCAATGCCCAATGCTTCAATGCCTAATTGGTGGTGTTCACGAAGCCGTCCTTTTTGAGGACGTTCATAGCGGAAATTACTGACGAAGTACCAAGCCTTGAAAGGCAAGGGCGGCCGGTGTTGAGCAAAAGCACGCACCAAACCCGCTGTTCCTTCTGGACGCAAAGCGATATGTCTGTTGCCTTTGTCAACAAAGTCGTACATTTCTTTGGTGACAACTTCAGTATCTTCTCCGAGTCGTTGGAAGACTTCTATATTCTCATAGGTAGGCGTAATAGCAAGATCGTAGTTATAGGCATGTGCACGCCGCGCGAAACGAGAAATAACACTTTGCCAAGCACGCGATTCTTCACCAATTACGTCCTTAGTTCCCACCGGAGCACGATAGATATCACTTGTAGCCATAGGAAAGGCATTCTAACCCGTACGGTTACCGCCAGGAAGTATGCGATAGACATCGATAACGCTCTCGACGCGTCTCATCTGGGCAATGATCGAGTCCAGGTGTGAGGGGTCGGCCAAGTCAAAATCAAAACGGAGCTTCGCTATGCGGTCAGCTGTTGTAAGTGTATTGCACCCCAGAATATTGACATGTTCGTCAGAAAGCATCGACGCTATATCTTGAAGGAGTCGCGGACGGTCGAAAGCTTCGATCTCGACGGACACAATAAAACTCGAACCGGAAGAATGATCCCATTCGACATCAATAAGTCGTTCACCCTGAGACTGTGCCAGCGCAACGGCATTAGCGCAGTCGGATCGATGCACGCTGACACCACGGCCACGAGTAATGAAACCAATAATTTCATCGCCGGGAACAGGAGTGCAACACCGAGCGAGACGCACCATCACGTCATCGAGACCTTCGACATGGACGCCAACGGAAGTTGTAGGCGAATCCCGAGGTTGGCGCGGCGGCCGTGCAGCGGAGGCGGGAAGTTGAACCTCTCCTGTTTCGAACTTCAAGAACTGCTGCATTCGCTGGCCCACCGACTTAGGTGAAATGTGATGCTCACCGACAGCGCGGTAGAGTTCATCAACTCCTGCATAATTCATCTCATGGGCAACTTCATCCAACGTTTGCGACGCTTGGATTTTTTGTACAGGAAGTCCCAGTCTGCGTAGTTCTTTGATGACATCATCTTTTCCAGAATCAATCGCATCTTCTCGTCGCTCACGCGAAAACCATTGTCGAATTTTGCTAATCGCTTTCGACGACACAACGAATTCAGCCCAATCGCGTGACGGCCCAGCATCTTCAGCTTTCGAAGTAAAAACTTCTACGGTATCGCCTGAGTCAAGTTTCGCATTAAGAGGCACAAGTCGACCATTAACTTTTGCGCCCACGCATCTGTGCCCGACATCGGTGTGAACCGCATACGCAAAATCGATAGGAGTTGCTTCAAGAGGCAATGTGATTACTTTGCCTTTCGGAGTAAACACAAATAACTCATCATGTTCCAAGTCGTCACGGAGCATGTCCATGAATTCATTCGGATCAGCAGTATCGAGTTGCCAATCGACAATACGTTCGAGCCACGGAAGAGAAGAAATATCCGCAGGGATGACACTGCGCGATTGAGGCTTCGAAGAAGCAAGCTTTTTTTTCTTCTTTTGCTCCGCTCCATCGTCACCGCGCTTATACGCCCAGTGAGCCGCGATTCCGATTTCAGCGCGGTGATGCATTTCTTTGGTTCTGATTTGCACCTCTACGGGTTTTCCCGATGGCCCAACAACAGTTGTGTGAAGGGACTGATAAAGATTGAATTTTGGCATTGCAATGTAATCTTTAAAGCGGCCTTGAATGGGAGTCCAGAACGAGTGAATCGACCCCAGCGCTCCATAACAATCCTTCAGAGAATCAACAATGACACGGACACCAACAAGGTCCTGGACTTCATTGAAATCTTTTCCACGCACCACCATTTTTTCGTATATCGACCACAAATATTTCGGACGGCCGGTGATCTCTGCTTCAATTCCAACATCGTGCAACAGTTCAGTGAAATCACTAATCACCTCATCAAGAAAAACTTGGCGCTCTCCTGACTTCTGTTCAACCATAAATTCAATCGAGGCATACCTTTTCGGATGCAAAACAGCAAAACATAGTTCTTCGAGTTGGCTTTTAACGTCAGAAATACCGAGTCGGTGAGCCAGTGGAGCATAAATATCTAAGGTCTCTTGCGCAATTCGTTTTTGCTTAGCTTCAGGCATCGCTGCAATAGTCCTCATATTATGAAGTCGATCGGCGAGTTTGATGATGAGAACGCGGATGTCCTTCGCCATAGCGACGAGCATCTTACGCATCGTGGCTGCTTGTGCTGCTTCAGCACTTTGGAAGTGAATGCGGTCGAGTTTTGTTACACCGTCGACTATCGAAGCAACATCTTCGCCAAAATGTTCTGAAATATATTCCAAAGTTGTGCTTGTATCTTCGACTGAGTCATGCAGCAGTGCTGCAGAAATCGTCACATCATCAAGGCCCAGTCCGGCAACAATGTGAGCAACAAGAAGAGGGTGCGTGATGTAGGGTTCACCGCTGCGTCGTACTTGAGATTGGTGTGCAGCCCTTGCTACTTCAAATGCCCGAATAATTCGTACAGAGCTCTCGTGAGGATGATGGTCACGGAATACATCCACAAGACCCGCGACATCAATATCGACATGAGAGCGACGCCATGGAAAAAGACGTTGTTTGTCTCGGTCGTGAACCGAGCGTGGAACGTCAGGAAGGGTCATATCTACATGTTATCGGCTTTATTAGTCCACTTTTTAATAACTACTACAAGCGGAGTCGCAACAAAAATAGAACTATACGCCCCGGCAGCTAAACCAACAGCAAGTGCGAGCGAGAAGTCAAGCAACGCCGTTGCACCCAGGAGATATGTTCCCACAAATATCAACGAGAGTACGGGCAATACGGCAACGATGGACGTATTGATTGAACGGGCCAATACTTCATTGAGGGACGTATTCACCATATCGCTATACGAAGCTTGCTTAAGTTTCTTCCATATTTTTGTATTGTCACGAATCTTGTCAAACACCACGACGGTGTCATAGAGAGAGAACCCCAAAATAGTCAAAAATGCCACCACCGTCGCAGGCGCAACGTTGAACTTGAGTAAAGAATAGATACCCACTGTAATAATTACATCGTGAAGCATAGAGAGAATCGCTGCCAGAGACATTGCCCATTCAAAACGAAAAATCATATACAGAGCAACAAGAAGGAAAAATACTACTAATGCCTGTGTAGATTGCTTTGTTACCCTTTTCCCCCAAGAAGGACCCACATCAGAAATAGAAATATCGGTTTGATCAACAGATGCATACTCGCTCAGCTCCTTTAACACACCCGCTTGTTGGTCTTGCGAAAGGCGCTTGGCCGTGACTTTAATTGTGTCATTATTCAACGTTTGAATTTTGAGCTCGCCCAGATTGTTGTTTGCTAATAAGTCACGAACTTGTCCAACATCTGGTTGCTTCTCAGCGAGCGTTGCTTCGAAACTGGTCCCGCCTTTGAATTCGATACTGGTATTGAGACCATTAGCAATAAATGAGCCGACGGAAACAGCTATGAGAATGCTTGAGATTAACAACCATCGCCATTTGCGAGACATGAATTGATAGTTCGTTTTTTCATGGTAGAGATCGGAGAAGGTACTTTTAATAGTCATATTCACCAGTCCTTATGCCGTGAGATCTTTTTTATCGAGCGCCACAGCAACACCAAAATATCTATTAGTAATGAGCGATTTCTTCTGGGCAATAAGTTTGACCATCGGGTGCATGAAACATATCGACACTAAGAGGTCGAGTACTGTCGAGACTCCGAGGAAGAAAGCAAATCCCCTCACTGAGCCAGAAGCAAGATAAAACAATGCTGCGGCACCAATCAAAGAAACAAGGTCCGCTGCGAGAATAGTTTTAAACGAAGCTTTAAAACCGGAGTCCAAACTGGAACGCACACTTCGTCCTTGACGGACCTCGTCTTTGAGTTTCTCGAAATACACGACGTAACTATCGACGGTGACTCCAACTGAGACAATTAATCCGACCGCACCCGCAAGGGTAAGTGAGAGTCCTTGAGAATCGCCTAACCAAGATATCAGCGCGTAAACAGTCATACCGGTAAGTCCAATACCAGCAATAACAACAAGAGCAAGGATGCGATAGTAAATAAGCATGTAGATAATTACGAGAATGAGGCCCACTAGCCCTGCAAGAAGACCAGCTCGAAGTTGATCGGTACCAAGAGTAGGTGAAACTTGCTGTGCAGTCTGCTGCTCGAGCACAACGGGAAGCTTTCCATACTTCAGGACTGTGACAAGTTCCTCAACTTCGCTGTTTTGGTTTTCTGAATCACCAATAGTGATCTGCAGCTTGTTGTCGGATAATCCATCTGCCAGCTCAGGTTGTATTTGAGGGGCTGAAATAACAACAGAGTCAAGAACGATGGCAACGCTCATATTTGCAAGAGGAACACCAATAAGCTGTGTAAAGTTTCTTGCTCCTTCACTCGTTAGTTCAACTCCAACAGAAACTGCGCCAAGATTGTCGACTTGTTTCACCGCATCTTTGACAATGTCGCCCTTGAGCACAGCTGGACACAGAGCAACAGGACGATCCGTTTTATCGAGTGCAATAATGGGAAGATCTGCGGCATCCTTTTCACGTGCAGTAACTTGCGTGAGATCCCCCGTCATCGTGAAAGTTTGAGGCGCGCTTCCACCACACTGCAAAACTATTGATGTGGGGTAAGGAGCTGCCGGAACAGTTGTGGTTGTCGTGGGAGTCGTCGTTGTGGTTGCTACTGTTGTGGAAGTTGTAGTGCTCGAAGCCGCAGGACGATGGAAAGACCTACCTGGACTTCCCGATACCGTGGTGGTGGTCGTTGTCGTAGCCGTAGTCGTTGTCGTAGGTTTGGTCGTTGTCGTTGTTGTGGGAGCCGACTTCTTAGCTTGTTCATTGATATATATCTGTGCAAGAACACGCTGAATATCAGGATCGGTGGACTGATTTTCTGCCACTTGACGAAAACGAAGTTCGGCAGTTTGCCCAATAAGTTTTTGAGCTTTACGTGTATCCTTGGCGCCGGGAAGATCCACAACAATGTCGTTGCCTTGACGAGAAATTTCGGGTTCTGCGACTCCTAAAGCGTCAACACGTTCACGGATCACATCGACGGCTAAGTCGAGTTGATCGTCACTTGGATTTCCTTTGGCCTCTAAAACAACCGAGACTCCACCTTTCAGATCGAGTCCGAGCTGAGGTTGAACATTTTGAATAAAAGTAAGAGAAAAGATGTAGGACACTGTTACAAGAGTTAATACGAGAAGACGTAAGGGATGTTTAATTCCTCCTTGCGTTTTGTATGCAACAATCGCGGTCGACCCAATAAGAATAATGGTTGTCGCTGTATATACCCAGGTAGGAATCGCGCTCATGGAAAGTCTCTCTTAGTTATTTATGAATCAACCGAGGTATTTACAATACCGTCAGAGGGATTTTCGTCCACAGCTTTTTTCATTGCAATAGAACGGACAGCGACTTTGATCACAACACCCGAAGCAACGGAAACTTGAGCCGAGTCGCCATCGATGGAAACAATGGCCCCATAGATTCCGCCAGAAGTGATGATGTCATCACCAGCTTTTAACGACGCGACAAGTTCACGGTGGCGAGCAATGTTGCGCTTCTGAGGGCGCACGATCATTACGAAAAAGAGCGCACCAATAACGAGTGCACTGAGGATGAGAGGGGCGACATTAGTGCCCGATGATGCAGCAAGAGTATTCACAAAGGCGAAATCTTAGTCGTCGAGAGTGTCCAACAGTGACATAGAGGCTATTTCGCCGGTTTGTACATCTGTGGGTATAGCGAGTCCTAGGTGTTCATATGCAAGAGCAGTAGCGACGCGTCCCCGCGACGTACGTTCCACAAAACCGTTGATCACTAAATATGGTTCAATCATGTCTTCAATTGTCTCGTTAGTTTCTCCCAAAGATACGGCCAATGTAGAAACTCCCACCGCACGAGATGAATACGTCTGACAAATGCAGGCCAAATATTTTCTGTCAGAAATGTCGAGACCCTTTTCATCTATACCAAAAAGTTCACAGGCTTGAGTGACACCATCAGCCGTGACTTCTCCCCCGTTTTTCACAAGACAGTAATCGCGAACACGACGATACAAACGTTGAGCAATACGAGGTGTTCCTCGTCCACGACGTGCAATAATTTTTGCTGCGTCATCGTCGATCTGAACGCCATCTTTTCTCGCAACACGATGAACGATCTCTGTAAGATCTTCCGTTGAGTAATAATTAACACGAGCAAAAAAACCAAAACGATCACGGAGAGGTCCGGTAATTGAGCCCGTACGCGTCGTCGCACCGACGAGTGTAAATTTGGGAAGATCAATACGCACGCTGCGAGCTGTTGGACCCTTCCCAATCACAATGTCGAACTGAAAATCTTCCATGGCTGGGTAGAGAACTTCTTCAATGCTGCGCGACAAGCGATGGATCTCATCAATGAAGAGCACATCGCCATCAGAAAGATTCGACAAGATCGATGCAAGATCACCCGGGCGTTCCAGAGCAGGCCCGCTGGTGATAGAAAGATGAACACCTCTTTCGTGTGCGATGATGCCCGCGAGTGAGGTTTTACCCAAACCTGGAGGGCCGGCAAGCAAAATATGGTCGAGAACACGATCGCTCTGAGAAGCCGCGTCGATCATGATGGAGAGATGCGAGACAATGTCATCTTGACCAATGAAATCATCAAAACTTGCGGGACGATGCGTTGTCGCGAGTTGTTCTTGTTCAACATCTTCGACAGATTCGTTCAAGTCAATGATTTCATTTCTCATCTGAAAACACTATCCGTTCGCCAGAAGTCGGAGGCATTCTTTAATCATGACATCCACCGACAAGGTTGGATCAAGGTCATGAATGACGCGAGAAATTTCATCTCGACGATATCCCAATTCTTCAAGAGCTTCGCTTACGTCCTTGACTGACGAATTTACAGGCGAAGGCATGAAGATGTCAGTAAGCCCGGTCAGGCTAGAAAGTTCCACAATCATTCGCTGTGCAGTTTTCTTACCCACACCTGGAACACGACACAACATATCGACATCGTTTGTGCTGAGCGCATCAACAATACCTTGAGGGGTGAGCGCGGAGATCATTGCCAAACCCATCTTGCCACCAATACCCGAAACAGAAGTCAGTTTTTCAAAAAGATCACGCGTGGTTGGTTCAGTAAAACCAAAAAGAATAATTGCATCTTCACGAACATGCGTCGAAATGTGAAGGCTAAGAAAATCGCCCTTTTTTATATGTGTCGTTTCTTTTTCTGGGATGTTAACTTTGTACCCTACGCCATTGACATCAATGATTATTTCTCCGAGAAGCGTCACGGAAGCAACGGTTCCCGTCAGAAGCGCAATCATCGGGAAAGTCCTGAACGTCTGCGTGTTCGTTCTCGTCGATGAGGTTCACGTGAATGAGTTTCACGTTCCACTGGTTCTCGAACCTGTTCTTTTTTACCCTGACGAAGAATCGCATCTGCGATGGCATTGTGAAGTTTCCCGCCATTATATATTGCACTATCCGATGAATCACTCGAAGATTTTTTTGAATGTAAAGAAAATGCATGAGTCATCGCGATAGCAAGGGCATCAGCGGCATCAGCTGGTTGAGGAACTTTGGAGAGACCCAAAAGTTTGGTGACCATTGCTTGGATGGCTTGTTTATCCGCGCGACCATCACCCGTAATGGCGTTTTTCACTTCCGTAGGTGAATACTCCGTCACAGGAATTGAAAACTCGGCAGCGATGGCATGAACAAGCCCGCTCACTTGAGCCACAGACATCGCGGTGGACACATTGGCCTGAAAGAGAACACGTTCGATTGCGATTTCTTGAGGCTCAACTTCTTTGATAAGCGCGGTAATGTCGCGATGCATTTCAGCCAGGCGCTGTGAAATCTGTTCTTGGGGTGACGTGGTGAAAACCCCCACAGAATGAAAATCGACCGTTCGTTGGTCACGCTTCACCACTCCATAGCCACACCGAGTGAGCCCAGGGTCAATACCAAGAACTGAAACGAACATAGGTTCGATTCTAGTCCAAAAAGTACCCTCTTTCCATGAGGATTCCTTAATCGGGGGCCAATCAACGCTTTACTTTAGGGCGTTAGACCCATTTTTATACCCACCACTGATTCGTTATTGCAATTCTTGTTTGTCATGGTATTATCTTATTTCATACGGTATTTTCCGTATCACACATCCCCACACCCTATGGAGAAAGCCCTCTATGAAATTTCGAATCCCTCTCGTTGTCGCCACAGCCCTGCTCCTTCTTGGAATAACTGCGATGCCCGCATCGGCGGTGGTTTCCCCATCTCCGGATTCCACATACAGCCTCATGCGATGTGGAACCAGTTACGTAAACGCAAAGGGCCAAAATGTTGAAAACCGCGCCTTCGAAACAATTATGCGAGGAAACCAAATCGTAATTCATCTTTACGTGAGGCCTTCATCGGTTGAACGCCCCAACCTTTTCCCTGGCGGAGAATACGACGGCTACCTTACACTTCTTAAAAATGCCTCTGCGGGCAGTAGTTTCACATTCCCCATCGGATTTTATAACCCCCTTCGTTTATCTTTTCCATCCGCAGACGTTATTGAAGGTGCATTGAACTACACCATCGGAATGAACAGCGCTACAGGCATTGGAATTGCTCAAATTAATCCCGACGGAACGACCGCTTTCGGTGTATCCGCTAATGCTGGCATCTACACAGATTTCAACACAGGCGAAAAATTTAAGGCCGGCACCATAGCTGCATCAATTTATAACCCGGACCCACAAGTATGGCAAAACGCTCGATTTTTTGGTTCTAAGAAGGTCCAGACTTCCCTCAATTTGACTCCTCTCAAGCACCTTGTTCCTCAACAACCGAATGTCGATACTCCTATTGGTGAAGGCTTTACCGTTCGAGACCGTGACATCAGCCAATCATTTCGCGGAGGGCTGCAAGAACGCACATTAGCAATTCTTCTTCAAGACAAAAGAGGGTGTTTACTGAAAACTCATACGAGTGACGATGTAGTCATTCAAAAGAAATAACGGCCGGACAGGATCAACGATTCTTCGCGTCGAGCTAGAGAGATAAATTCAACAGGTTTCGCAGCAGACTGAGCGGCCATAAAAGAACATTGGCCGGGAATTGCAGGATAATGATCCAGAGCGGTTTGCGCGCTGGTTGTTCTGAAACTGCGTTGGCCGTGGGATCGAGTTTTCCGCCTTCGAGTAAAGAGGCAAGAATCGACGGGTCAATATGTTCAGGTAAAGTTTCCACGAGTTGATCAGCGTCTTCAAAACCATCAATCACGATGGCCTTTTCAGATTCGTTAATAATCTTGGCGAGCACCGCTTCGATTTTGCTGGACATGACATCAGCCAAAGGAAACGGCACACGTGTGAGCATTCCTTTCATGGTGACATCACATTCGCACAATACTAAACATGACCCATTCGATGGACCAAAGAATTTTGATTCTTCAAGAGAAAGTCGTACTCGCGCATCTAGCTTGCCTTTCCCTCCCCTATCTTTGGCTGTCACCACCATCAAAGAAACTTGGTTATCAAAATCTCGGTCAACGATCTCGCACTGCCCATCGAGAAGAAGACGGAAAACACCAACCGTAAGAGGTAAAGATAATGCAACGGTATCGTCAGAGAGTCGAGTGATCTTTGTGCTGTCAGGATCACTATAGGAAAAAAGATCGCTGACGGTTTTAAAAACAGAAACTGCCTCACCAGCAAATGGGATACGAACTGAAAACGAAGTCACAAATAAAATCGTAGCGGGAGCGTAGTCAAGAATGAGTGATACTAGGGGTAGGGTCGCACCTGTGAACCACAAGACACGATACAACTGTACGAACTGCCGTAACTACGTTATTTTTTGGGGAGGGTCGCACCTGTGAACCACAAGACACGATACAACTGTACGAACTGCTGCTAATTAGTTAATCTGGGGGAGGGCCGCACCTTGTGCTGCACTTCGGTAAGACAACTCCGTTCCCAAGGTACGACCCTAACTACAGCGTTTGTAGAACTTCGTCAGAGATATCGCAGTTGGCATACACATTCTGCACATCGTCATGTTCTTCGAGCGCGTCGATAACTTTCAGTACAGACTTCGCATGGTCGGGATCATCGATCGCTACCAATGTCGTGGGCAACATCGTTAAATCGCTCGAAGTGACTTCCACACCTTTTGCCTCCATCGCAGTCTTGACGCTGAAAAGATCTTGACCGGCAGTAACGACTTGAAAATGATCTCCCATATCGTTGATATCTTCTCCACCCGCTTCAAGCACAACCTCCATCAGCTCATCTTCTGTTGTGGATGCACTGGGGACATCAATCACACCTTTACGTTCAAACTGCCACGCAACTGCTCCAGGTTCGGCCAGCGATCCGCCTGCTTTAGAAAAAATTGTTCGGATTTCGGGACCAGTTCTATTTTTGTTATCCGTCAGTGTTTCAACATAGATCGCGACACCATGTGTTGCGTACCCTTCGTAGTTCAGTGCCGTGTATGTCACGCCTTCGATTTCGCCCGTACCGCGTTTAATCGCACGTTCGATGTTGTCTTTGGGCATTGAAACAGCACGTGCTTTGGATACCATGAGCCTCAAGGATGCATTCGCATCCATATCGCCGCCGCCAGCGCGCGCCGCTACTTCAATTTGGCGAGCCATCTTTGCAAAGACTTTGCCGCGCGCTGCATCGGCTGCGCCCTTTTGATGCTTGATGGAACTCCATTTGGAATGGCCACTCATATTTGTTCCCCTTGTATGGACCTTACAATTATTCGTTTGATTGTACTCGGCGCAAAATCTTTTCAACGAAAAAATGGTGAAATATGCTCACCCCTGCAACCTCGGGATGGCAAGTAATACCAAGGATGTTGCCTTGAGCAACGCCCACTATTTCCTCACCATGGACGGCTATCACCTCTGCATTTTTCCCAACAGAAATGATTCTCGGTGCACGAATAAAAAAGGCTCGACACCTCTTTGAAGTAGGAAGAAAATCGACCTCGGCTTCAAAACTATTGATTTGTGTGCCATAAGAATTTCGATCTACTTCACAATCAATCACACCAAAATGATTGCTGAGGATAATCAAACCTGCACACGTGCCCAACACAGGAAGGCCAGCCTCGATCGCATCCCGCAAGGGATCGTCCAAGCCGGAGGTGGTAAGAAGTTTTTGCAGCACAGTCGATTCACCGCCGGGTATAACGATTCCATCGAGATCGTGGAGATGGCCAGGTTTTTTTACCTGACGTACATCAATCTCGCAGGCAAGGTCAGAATCAGCCGAAAGATCGCGCAGCGTATCGGCATGCAAATCGTATGCACCTTGAAGTGCAAGGATTCCAATCGTCAGTCTTGTTGTATTTTTCGAAGCGATGGTTTCACAGGAAGCGACCGGAGGAGTGACCGCGAGAAGTATCCGGCTCTGCCGGTGCTTCGACAACAAGCTCAGGATCCTCGATTTTCGAACTTATCTTTATCCTCAATATCGGTGATGCCCACCATAGGCTCACCCAAGTTGGTAGATACTTTCAAGACAAGCTCTGGATCATCAAAATGGGTTGTTGCTTCTACAACTGCAGCTGCGCGCGAAGCAGGGTCACCCGATTTAAAGATTCCACTCCCGACAAAAACGGCTTGAGCACCTAATTGCATGACAAGTGCTGCATCGCTAGGAGTTGCAATACCGCCTGCACAAAACAAAGGCACGGGTAAGGCATTCGCCTGTGCAACTTGATTCACGAGAGCGAGGGGAATTCGCTCTACTGATGCGAATTCTTTTCGTACCCGTTCATTAGCTGAGCCCAGTTCTTCGAGTTTTTGTTTGATAGCGCGAAGATGGCGGACTGCTTCAACTATATTTCCCGTTCCTGCTTCTCCCTTAGAACGAATCAATGCAGCCCCTTCGTGAATACGACGAAGCGCTTCGCCTAAATTTGTTGCACCACATACAAAAGGAATGGTGAACTGGTGCTTGTCTACATGGAAAGCTTCGTCGGCAGGCGTTAAGACTTCGGATTCATCAATAAAGTCAACGTTCAGCGCTTGGAGAACCTGTGCTTCGGCGAAGTGGCCAATTCTGCACTTTGCCATCACGGGAATTGATACCGTTCTTTGGATATCTGCGATCATTTCGGGATCACTCATGCGAGCGATGCCGCCATCTCTGCGGATATCGGCAGGAACACGCTCTAAGGCCATGACAGCACACGCACCCGCATCTTGGGCGATCTGGGCCTGTTCGGCATTAACAACATCCATAATCACGCCGCCACGCAACATATCCGCAAAGCCGGTTTTAATCCGTAGCGTTCCCACTTGTTCCATCTAAATAATCCTTATTGTCTTTGATATTGATCGTTCTAGGGAGTGACCGTTACCACTGTGGATGTACTTGCAAGTTCCACCCATGTTTGTCCCGGCTGCAAACTAAGAATATTTCCTTCTGCATCCTTGAATGTTGCTGGGGCTTCGGTCGTGGGACGTTCCCATGTCCCCTTAACCACTTTACCATTTCGAAATATCCAAACATTCCCCGAGCCTGTGGTGATCCCTTCAGATTCGGAAGGATAACTAATGAATTGCACCACGACATTTTCAGCTGCGACTTGCTTTCCCTTTTGATCGACCACTGGGTTGCTTGTGTAGCTACGTAAATACTTAGACGTTGCGACATCATATTTCCATGTACACGCAAAACCTGACTTAAATCCCACGATAAACGAGGATGCTGGGTCAGCAAGTAAAGATGGCTTGGGTGAATAAACGAACTGCGCTATGGGAGGAACAGGAGTTCCGCCTTTTGTATAGAGAACAGAAGGAATAGCATAAAGATTGTTGGGTGCCCCTCGCGAGGAGTCACGTTTCATGCCTGACCCAGCGGCAGTTTCATTCAAGGCAAGAATACCTTTTGTCGATTTGATTTTTGCTTCATTCTTAGCAGCACCGCCGCTGTAAGCAAAAATACCGCCCCAGTTCAAGGCAATATTGGGGTCCATTCCGCGTACGCTGCGGACCGGCCCTACACGTTCTGGAACTGTGGAATTAAAGATAGCCAAGTACCGAGTTATGCCACCCTCGACAATTTCCTCGTATACGATATCTGCTTCTGTAATTCCCGCCTGGGGACGAGCTTCAGGGTTGTTCCCAATTTTGATTGCCACGGCAGGGCGCTCACGAGAATCCCCCGTCGGGTCTTCGAGCCCCGTTAACGGAGCGAGAACAATTTTCTTTTCGGTTGTCGTCGTTACAGGGCTCTTCTTTTTCACTGCGACTTTAGAGGGATCAGATTGAGTAGAAAACAGAATAACTCCAACAAGCGCAATGACGATAGCCATGGCACCAACAATCACGAAAGGCTTTTTTCGATACACAGGTGTACGAGATTTAAATGACACAATTTCTCCCTTGTGTAAGTTGATGAAGAGGCAAGAAAAAGATTCTACAATTCTTTGAGGCGTGCAATCCGGTCGTCGAGCGGCGGATGCGTATTAAAAGCCTTATCCAGCCACTTTTCGTGTCCGCCACCGACCTTGCCCTTAAGCGGCTGTTCGATCCACATCGATGCTGTGGCCTTGGTGGCATTGCGAACGATGCTCTGGTCAGCGTGAAGTTTTTCCAATGCAGAAATTAAACCAGGAGGATATCGAGTGAGAGAAACCCCGGTTGCATCGGCTAAGTACTCACGATTTCGCGACACAGCAAAATGCATGAGTTGCGCAGCAAAAGGAGCGAGCACTAAAAGAGCCAAACCAGCGATTGCTAAAATTGCTCCGAGACCACTGTTGTCATTGCTATCCCTGTTGCGTCCGCCTCCAAAAAATGACATGCGCAAACCAATATCCGCCATCAATGTCACTGCACCAACTGCCGTCACAGCGATTGTCGTCACAAGAATGTCATAATTTTTAATGTGAGAAAGCTCGTGAGCAATGACACCTTCGAGTTCGACACGATTCATTCGTTCCAATAAGCCGGTTGTCACCGCAATTGCTGCGTGTTCAGGATTGCGTCCCGTCGCAAATGCATTGGGAGCAGGATCATTAACGACGTACAAGCGAGGTTTGGGTAAACCCGATGCAATACATAAACCTTCAACCAAGTTATGGTAGCGGCGGTATTGACTTTCATCAGCAGGTTGTGCGCCTGACGCTTTGAGGGCGACTTTATCGGAATAAAAATACGAGAAGAACGACATGGAAATTGCAATACCCACGGCAATGATCACACCAAAGGTGCCATAGCCCAAGATGTAATTAAAAGCTAAGCCAGCGCCAGCAATAAGTAAAACAAAGAAGAAAAGAACAACAAATGTTCTTCGCTTATTTTGCGCTATCTGCTCGTACATAGTTTCAAGATTCTACTCACTTAGGAGGCTTGCTCCACTAACGGTCGTGCTGTACATCATGAACAAACTCGGGGCGTGCATGACACTTCGGTTGAAGTTGTTGAAGGCGACTGCGATTATGCATCGAGCGTAATTCGCGAAGCGTGGAGCGAGGTGCGTGATCGTCGTCGCCACAACTTCTTAACTGAACTTGACATCCACAGTTCCTTTTTCACCCTCATCTATTTCAAAGTACTCGCGTTCAGTGAACTTACCAATCGATGCAACAAAGTTTGTAGGAACTGTTTGAATTTTTGTGTTATATCGTCGTACTTCGTCGTTGTAGAACTGGCGAGCATAGGCAATACGATCTTCGGTTGACGTGAGTTCTTCTTGCAGAGCAAGGAAGTTTTGGTTCGCTTTAAGATCGGGATATGCTTCGGATAAAGCAAAGAGCGACTTCAATGCACCGGTAAGAATATTTTCCGTCTGTGCCGCTTGCGCAACACTTCCACTTGCTTGCCCCGCCATTGCAGCACTGCGCGCGTTAATGACTGCATCGAGCGTGCTCTTTTCATGAGCTGCGTACCCCTTAACTGTTTCCACCAAATTAGGAATAAGGTCGTGACGACGCTTGAGCTGCACATCAATTTGCGCCCACCCATTGTCAACACGGTTACGTGCTGAAACAAGACCGTTATAGAGAACGACCAAGATAAGGCCAATAAAAACAATCCCCGCGAGGCATGCTCCTCCAAGAAGAATTCCTGACATCTTTCCTACTTTCTAAAACTGTGTGCAATCTCAATTAGCTTATCCAGGCTAGCCGAGCAGCATCACAGGGAGCGACCGGAGGAGCGACCGCGAGAACCGTCAGGCTCTGCCTGCGGTTCGACTAACAATGCAGCATCGCACTCTTATATATATCTACATACGAATCAACAACGATTGTAACGGAAAATTCCTGCGAGCGTGCAATTCCTCCAGCCTGGAGTCGTCTTCGCAAGGAATCATCCGCCAGGATCGATTCGATCGCTTTGCCCAATGCCGCAGAATCACCTGGTGGCACCAACAATGCTTCAATACCATCTCGCGCAACATCTCGATATCCAGGAATCGATGAAGCAACAACGCATGCATTGGCCGCCATGGCTTCAAGCAAAACAATCCCAAAACTTTCTCCATGGAGGGCAGGAGCAACGACAATATGCGCTGCACGCATGCGTCGGAATAATTCTTCATACTCAATACGACCAAGAAACGAAATAGAGTCTGCCTCTTTCGAGCGTGCAACCAATTCTTCGGTTTCTTCGCCTAAACCAGCAATCCATAAATCAGCATCACGTTGCAATACGTCTGACGCTAACCACGCTTCAATCAAATAACGCAAACCTTTGCGCTCTTCGTGACGCCCTACAAACAACACAGCAGGTTTTGTTGTCGGCCATTTTTCTGCTTGTGTAATTTTTGTGACATCGATGCAATTAGGAATAATTGTGTAGTCACCAGGGAGGTATTGATCAACAGTCGCTTTTGCTTCATTCGATACAGCGACTCGCTTATGAACACGAGAGATGGCACCCCGTGCAGGGTGGCGTATATATTTCAACGTATTTGCACTTTGGCCTGCAGAATGAAATGTTGCCACGATTGCACATTCGGCTCCAATCATTGCTGTTGTTGTCGGTCCAGGCACGAGCGGTTCATGCAAATGAATGACATCGGGACCAAAGCTATTAATAGCATCTAACGTCAAAGATGCTGATGCAGCATCATCGACAATAGGAGCCAATGACCCGTTGCTTTTTAGCCCACGCGTCGTTCCCACTGACATCACATAGGGCGTAGGAGGAACACCATCACAGGGCGCAATGATCCGAGCATCAATTCCTCGGCTACGCATCTCGGCAGCAAGTAAAAGTACTTGATTTTGAACTCCTCCGGGAATTGAAATCGAATAGGGACACATAAGGGCTACTCGCATGGGGTCACCCTCTTTACGAGTTGAAACTGCAGGTTGAGTATTTTTTTTCTTTCGTGCCATCGTTGAAATTGTTGACAAAGGTGACATGGATGACAATGACGTAAGCGACGACACAACCTTTTCTTTAGCATCCTTCGCCGTTTTGCGATAATCACTCATGAATGACTCCATTCATCATGAAGGACATGCCATTGTGTGGGATCACGAGAAATCATATCTTCAAAAATCGTCGCCAAGTCTTGAGTTGCGTCGTGAATATTAATATTTCGATCTTCTGATTGATACTGACTCATCACAAGAGGAGCAGAGAACACGATGTTTACTTGTGAATCACGAGAAACAAACGTACATACAGGAATGATGACTGCTCCGGTTTTAAGAGCTAGCGCTGCAGGACCAGTGGGGAAAGTTTTCTCAGCACCAAAAAACGTAACGGGGACTCCTTTCCGTGAAATATCACGATCGGCCACAAGACAGACCATGCCGCCTTCATTTAAGGTAGCGAGAAGTTTGCTCGTGGGATGATCGTCATGGGCCACGACCGTCATCCCGGCGCGTGTTCTCGTCGAGCTAAATAGTTCGAAGAGTTCAGGAGGCTCCAAGCGCTCTGCAACCACTACGGGATCATGCCCATGTGTCCCCAACCAGGCACCACCGATTTCCCAACTACCCATATGAGGTAATGCGAAGATAATTCCTCGATTCGACGTTCGTAAACCAGCGACCGCATCATCAAAATGATTAATACCCTCAATATTTACAATTGAATCAATATCGGTGGCCGATCGCGGAGAGCTCAACCAGAAAACATCCCACCAATAAAAAGCATAGGAAGCAACGACGCCGGCAACGCGCGTGCGACTTTTCGATACACCCAAAGTTGGAGTGATACGTTTTTGGATTTTTGCGATCCGTTTGTGGAGAGCGGTGGGAAATAGTCCAAAAATATATCCC
>CALMUU010000016.1 GCA_937872965.1 uncultured Actinomycetes bacterium | reverse complement strand
AAAAACCCTTATTTTCCTTGACTTTTTCACACTTTTGTTGATATAATACGTACATATGTTCGATGTTAGCACAACCCTCGCGCAGTATCAGGCAACGTTACTGGAAATCAAACAAATACTGGTATCTCCAGGGTCACCGCCAACAACCGAAGAACTCCAGTCAGTGATCGCTTTCCGCCAAACCGTCGATTCGATCACCGATCAAGTTTCGACCGCCTACGCTCGCTCGGGTAATTGGGCTAACGAAGGTTATCTCACAGCTAAAACGGCCATTGTTCACACCACAGGGCTCAGGCCTCGCAGCGTCAATATCTCGCTTTCCCATGGAAACCTTCTGTATCAATTTCCACTTGTTGCTGAGGCAGTTCGTACGAACTCGATCACCCATGATCATGTTTCTTGTCTTGTGCCCCTTGCATCCGAAACATACGCGGAATATTTTGCCGACGAAGTTGACTCGCTGATTGATGTTGGCAAAACAGTAAACGCAGAGCAGTTTTCTTACGTCGTTCGCCATTGGAAAAACATGGTCGACTCCGTACTTGAAGAACCAGCGGATGAATATATCGCATTTCAGGAACGCAGACTTTTTCTCCACGAACTCCCCAACGGTAATTGGTTCATTAACGGTGAGCTTGATTCCATGACCGGAAAAGAAGTCGACAACATGTTAAAAGATATTGGGGGCAAACAATGGCGCAACACCCCTTCCGAATCACGATACGATTACACGCCTGCTCAACAACGAGCAGATGCACTTGGAAGCGCCGCCCGAGGTTACCTAGCATCAAATTTCTCTGCTCACACGGGCGAATCTTCCGCAGATAGTTCTCCATCCGAATTCCTATTCACTGCAAACCCCGCACTGAGTGTCGATGTCGTAGTTGACGTTAACGATTTAAATTCACATACTAAAACACGTGATTTCCTTAAGAAGTGTCTCACGTCTCCCTCTCCGCTCATCAATACCCACTCGAAAGCTTTCGTAGATCAACTACTCTGTGACACCTACGTTCAAATACCCATCAAAAACCTCGACGGGACATATGAACTAGGGCGGTCAGTACGCACTGCACCGTTGAAAATGAAAAAACAGCTCATGCTTTCGCAGCCAACATGCTCGATCCCCGGATGCATTACGCCCTCAGCATGGTGCGACGCCCACCACATCCAACATTGGGTTCATGGCGGAGTGACCGAAATCAAAAATCTCGCGCTTTTATGCCGCCGACATCACACAATGCTGCATAATGACAAAACTTTTGCTGAAAAACACAGTGCAAAACTGCGACCTAAACCACCGCCGTTAAAAACGGGGTGATTATTCTTCCGTATCGCCGTTTTCTTCAAGAGCGAGTACCTCTGGACGTATTGCCAGCCCTAATTCCTTGAGCTGAGTTTCATCGATGCCCGATGGCGCCTTGCTCAACGGATCATGACCTGTTTGAGTTTTCGGATACGCGCTGACTTCACGAATATTGTCTTCGCCCGCCAAGATCGCGACCAGACGGTCAATACCAAATGCATAACCAGCATGAGGGGGTGCACCAAAACGAAATGCATCAAGAAGAAAACCGAAGCGTTTCATTTGTGTCTCTTCGTTGATACCCAAGATCGCAAAGATCTGACTTTGTATGTCGCGTCGATGAATACGAACACTCCCCGACCCGAGCTCCCAACCATTGAGAACAGCGTCATAGCTTTGAGAGCGAATCGAGCGCACGAACACTTCATCGAGTTGCTCACCATTGGCAATCATCTCGGAAAGTTGTGCGACCTTTTCTTTATCCTCTTCATGAGGCATGGTGAACGGGTGGTGTGCCGGCACTGGTTTGCCTGCATCATTCAAACCTTCAAAAAGTGGAAAATCTGTGACCCATAAAAACTTCAACGGAGGATCTGAAACAGGCGGGCGTAATAAGTCATTGCGCAATGTTCCTAGAACTGTACATGTGGTGTGCCAATCGGAAGCTACGAGCAATAACAAGTCACCCTCTTGCGCATTCGTTGTTTCTTTCAATGCAGCAATCTCAGTTTCGGTCAGGAATTTAGCAACAGGAGAATCAACACCATCAGCAGTAACACGCATCCACACAAGTCCACCGGCACCAAGTTTCTTAGCGCGGTCCGTCATCTCATCCAATGCAGATCTCGACATGCCCGCTTCGCCGTGAAGACAAAGCGCCTTGATACTCTCGGCTTGGAAGGCACGGAACTCTGTGGCGGCAAAAACCTTTGTACATTCAATGAGTAATGTTTCAAAACGAAGATCGGGTTTATCAATACCGTACTTATCCATGGCATCAAACCACGTCATTGTTTCGAAGCTTCGCTCTACATCGGGAGCAACAGCATCAACAACCGAGTTAAGGGATTTCGTGACACAGGCGAGTACATCTTCTTGAGAGGCAAAGCTCATCTCCATATCGAGCTGGGTAAATTCGAATTGACGGTCAGCTCGCAAGTCTTCATCGCGTAAACATTTTGCGATCTGAAAATACTTGTCTATTCCCCCCACCATCAGTAGCTGCTTAAACAATTGAGGCGATTGAGGTAACGCATAAAACTTTCCTGGGCTCAATCGAGACGGAACAACAAAGTCGCGTGCGCCCTCGGGAGTAGATGCAATTAACAGCGGCGTTTCCACTTCCGTGAAACCTTGTTCAGTAAAGGACTGTCGAATAGCCGCATTGACGGAGGCACGAATTTTAAGGTTGCGCTGAAGTCGAGGTCTACGAAGATCAAGGTATCGATATTGGTAGCGCACTTGCTCATCTACATTGTCCGCTTTATCGAGCTGGAAGGGCAACGGGTCACTCGCATTAAGTACGACAACACTGCTTGCGTGAACTTCAATTTTCCCCGTGGGAAGTTCAGGATTAATGGTTCCTTCAGGTCGAGCTGCAATCGTGCCTGTAATGTGCAGGCAGTATTCGAGTCGGATATCTTTGACCAGTTCGAGTTCGGTTACCGAGGGGTCAGCAACAACCTGGACAAGCCCTTCCCTGTCACGAAGATCAAAAAAGACAATTCCGCCATGATCGCGACGTGCATCGACCCATCCACAAAGGTCAACTGTCTGGCCAATCTCTGCTGAGATTATTTCTTTGCTGTAATGGCTGCGTAGCATTCTGATATATCCC
>CALMUU010000015.1 GCA_937872965.1 uncultured Actinomycetes bacterium | reverse complement strand
GTTTGAGTGAAAAGAAATTGACACTTATTCGGCGAAAGCGGATTGGTTTTATTTTCCAATCCTTTAATCTTCTTTCGATCCTCAACGCGAAAGAGAATATTGAACCACCTTTGCGGCTATCAAAGAAAAAGCCAGAAAAAGGATGGTTTGACAAAGTTATATCTACAGTAGGTTTAGGGAATCGGATGACGCACAAGCCGAGTGAACTTTCGGGTGGTCAACAACAGCGTGTAGCCGTTGCACGAGCTTTAGTGAGCAAACCAGAGATTATTTTTGCTGACGAGCCCACTGGGAACCTTGACTCGAAGGCAGGCAACGAGATCTTGAAATTCATGCGTTCTGCCGTTGATGATTATAAGCAGACAATCGTGATGGTAACCCATGATGCATACGCAGCTGCATATGCTGACCGAATAATCTTTTTAGGTGACGGCAGGATTGTCGATGAAATGCGTGATCCAACTGCCACGCTGGTATTGGATCGTTTAAAGAGCCTCGGCTAAAAGTTTCGAAGGCCGATATCATGTTTCGCTTTACTCTAAAAAATATTTGGGCACACAAGATGCGTCTCTTGCTTTCGATGCTCTCAATTTTCTTGGGCGTTGCATTTCTATCAGGCACATTGGTCTTTACCTCTACGATCAAACAATCCTTTAATGACCTTTTTTCTTCAGTGTACAAAAAAACTGATGCTGTTATCACTGCTCAACAAAAAAACACCAGCGCATTTAGTGATGAAACAAAAGCTGCGACCGTGCCACGATCCCTTACAGAAACAATCGCTACGGTTCCTGGAGTTCGTGAGGTGCAAGGTGAAGTCGAAGTACCGGATCTTATTGTGCTCAACAAACAAGGCAAGCGAATTTTCCCTGCACAAGGCCCGCCGACTTTTGGTACGGCACTTCCTCAATCTGCTGAACTGACTCCATGGCGCCTTGTCGATAAAGAAGGGAATAATCTGAGCTCGGAAGCTACAGTAAAACAACAGCTCAGCGATAATGAAGTTCTTGTTGACAAGGCAACCTCGAAGTCGAAAAATCTTACTATTGGTAAAACTATCCGAGTGGTGACACCAACGGATGTGAGAACATTCCGTGTTGTTGGTTACATGCGATTTGGAACAGCTGATGGTTTTGGTGGAACTGCCGCATTCTTTTTTAACGATGTTCAAGCAGGTGAAATCACAGGCCAAAAGACAACTTATTCTGTTATTAGCGTCGCGGGCGATGATGGCTTGAGTCAATCGCAGCTTGCCAGACGTATCGATAATGCACTCGAGGCAAAGTTTCCTGGAGAATATAAAGTTGTCACTGGGCAGGAACTAGTTAAACAAAGTCAAGAAGATGTAGGAACGATCTTTACTTATTTCACAATCTTTTTGTTGGTATTCGCAATTATTTCTTTTCTTGTAGCACTTGTCATCATTATTAATTCTTTCGCAATAATTATGACTCAACGTAAACGAGAGTATGCATTATTGCGCGCAATCGGAGCGACCAGTGGGCAAATTCGAAGATCGGTATTTGTCGAATCGATAATTGTTGGGTTAGTTGCATCCATTTTTGGAGTAGCTGGCGGTATTGGTCTTGCAGTCGGAATCAGACAAATCCTTGTGTGGATCGATTTCGGACTTCCAGCGGGAGGTCTAGTGATTCCCTTCTCAGCAGTTTTTGTTGGAATCGTTGTCGGGACGCTTGCGACTTTCGTTTCAGCCTTCTTTCCAGCATGGATAGCTTCGCGTGTACCCCCAATAGCTGCTTTACGTGACTCTGCATTTGAGAAGAATCGCAGAATGATCTACCGAATTCTTTTTTCTTCTGTGATAGCCCTAGCTGCGATAGCAACAATTTATGTGGGATATCATTCGAATGAAAATGATTCCGCAGCCCGATTACAAATTGTTGGAATCGGAATTGCAATTCTGCTTTTTTACATCGTCATCGCGTTACCTCTTTTTATTCGGCCTTTTACTGCAATTGTTGGCTCACGAGTAGCAGGAGTATTTTTTATAGTATTTGGTGGACGGAGAGCATTTGGTGTTACAGGAGAAATAGCTCGACGAAATAATTATCGCAATCCTCGCAGAAGTGCGCGTACGTCTCTAGCCCTTATGATTGGTGTTGCACTTGTAGTATTCATTACCGTCTTTGCATCAAGTGTCACTGCCTCTTTTTCGAGCTATTTGAAACAAAATTACTCTGCTGACATCATCATTGGTAACCTCGGTGGTACTGCTGGCCAGCAAACGTCATTGAGCCCTGAGCGGTGTGACGCGATCGACAGCCTTGAATTCATTGCAGCTTCTACCTGTATTCGCACCACAAATCTTGGGTTTGTACTCGCTCCGAGTGCAGCTGGCAATGGCACTGCTCTCGGAATTGTTTTTGCCGTGAATACCGAAAAGCTGACATCTTTATTTACAATCAAATCCGTTGGCTCACCAAATTCTCTCGGAACAACAGGTGTAGTTATATCGAAAGACATTGCGACAAAAAACAAATTGGCTCTTGGGAGCAAAGTAACAATTAATAATGGCAATGTTTCGAGCAATGGTCTGAACCAGGGTAGTCAATCTGCAAGTGGTTCTTTACTGAGCCAGCAAGACTTCACTGTGCGAGCAATTCTCGATCAGGGGCTTCTCGGACCTTTCGGCAGCACTGTATTAATAGACATCAAAGCGCTTGATAAACTCGAGACTCCCGCTTCCGCTATTGCATCGTTTGTTGTGTTAAAAGACGGCGTAAAACCATCCATTGCCAAAGATGAAATCGACAACGTGCTGAAGAACACAGGCATTGAAGTGAGTGATCTCAAAACAATTCGAGACCAACAAGCCAATTCTTTGAACAACGTTTTGAGATTTTTCTATGGATTGCTCGCCCTTGCCATCATTATCGCATCAATCGGAATTCTCAACACGATGTCTCTTTCCATTCTTGAGCGAAGACGCGAACTTGGGCTCATGCGCGCAGTCGGAACGACAAAATCGCAGGTTCGAGGTTTCATACGTTTTGAATCGATCATCCTTGCAGTTCTCGGTACGACAATTGGGATGCTTTTTGGAATCGGATCGGGATATATCCTCATCAAATCACTTAAAGATAGTGGTTTTGCATCATTTTCTGTCGACCCGAAAAGCATGATTATTATTCTTTTGTTGTCGGCTTTCATTGGTGTTATTGCCGGTGCGTGGCCGGCATGGAGGGCGACAAAAGTTGACATTCTTAAAGCCGTCACCGTCGAATAGACCCTCAGTCATCCCGAGGTTTCTATAGGTCATCCCGAGTGGAACGAGGGATCTGCGCTCAGCGGGCGTACGAGTTTTTTCGCTTCGCGAAGATTCCTCGGCGAAGCCTCGGAATGACAAATGCTGAAGCCTGGAAATGACTGGTCGCGAAAATTCTTGTCGTAGCGAGTCTGTATATTACTCACATGAAGGAAATGTGGGTGTACATCATCACGAATCGCTCGAAGACTTTGTATATAGGTGTTACTAATGATCTTGAAAGACGAATGTACGAACATAGAGAAAAAATAATCCCTGGGTTCACCTCGCGTTACAACATAGATCGGCTTGTCTATTACGAGACGTGTTCAGATCCTTTGGATGCGATCAGAAGAGAAAAACAACTGAAAAGTTGGTCACGTTCTAAGAAAATTGAGCTAATTGAAAAGGATAATCCCGCTTGGCATAACTTTGCAGTGGAATGGATGGAATGATTATCGTTTGTCATTCCGGGGTTTCTACACGTCATCCCGAGCTTGCGAGGGATCTCCGCGCAGCGGGCGTACGAGACGAACCACAGTGAGCGAAGGATGAGAGACCGCGAGTTGTGTCCGGCTCTGCCGGCGCAACGATAACAAGCAGAGCCGCTTCGCGGAGATCCTTCGCTCCACTCAGGATGAGATCTATTGAGGACTACGAGAGGTTGGAATCTTTTTCGATGACGGTGTCGCGTTGCGTCTCTGCAAAAGTCTGAAGTTTTTTTGCAATGTCTTGATCAGACGTTGCAAGAATGCGCAGTGCGAGATACGCAGCATTAGCCGCATTGCCTACTGCAACTGTTGCAACAGGAACGCCCTTGGGCATTTGCACAATACTCAACAGCGAATCTAAGCCATCGAGATTTTTTAGCGGAACGGGGACACCGACCACAGGAAGTTCTGTCATCGAAGCAGTCATGCCAGGAAGATGTGCAGCACCACCGGCTCCGGCGATAATTACCTTTAATCCTCGGTCAGACGCACTACGTGCATACGAAACCATTTCATCGGGTGTGCGGTGTGCGCTAATGATGCGCACCTCGTGAGCAACATCAAATTCTTTCAACACATCGGCTGCAGCCTGCATAACGGGAAGATCGGAATCGCTTCCCATGATTATTCCGACAAGCGGGCTGGTATCTGACATGGGTACCTCGTTTAGGAAGGGAATAGAAAGTCTATTGCATTTTCGGGAACAAAGAAATTCCAGTCAAAACTCGGATCTAACTGTTGAAGAAATTCAAGACATCGCTCTTGTT
>CALMUU010000014.1 GCA_937872965.1 uncultured Actinomycetes bacterium | reverse complement strand
TTCAATCTCGGTTGTTGTCCAAGGAATAAACCCAAGAATCATTCTCTTAGTTACTGCATTCAAAGGGTTTTGAAATCTATGGAGATCTCTCGCAACGTAGCCAATTGCTAGGGTGCGTTTTACAGATATATCGGTGACCCGTTCTCCAAAGCGTGCTTTTTCATCGTGGAATTTAACTTGATGTCTTTTTAGTTCTTCTCGATCTTGATTGAGGCTTGCGTGTCTTTCTGCGATTTCAGCTTCCGCTTCACGGCGAAGCGCGTCCAACTCCGATTCAAATTGTGATCGTTTCTCTGCGAGACTCGCTTCTAAATCGACTATTTCTGTTTCAAGGTTTAGGAGAACCTGTTTCCCGTTAGCGGTTTCATCAGCCAGTGTTCGACGTAACTCCTTTAATTTTGTTTGAGTTCGTTCAATTTCAGCTTCGAGTAACGCCAATTCGCGCCGTAATTTTGGCGGAAGTTCTTTTGGATCTATTCCGCCTCGAGCAATCTCAAGTTTTTTTTCTCGCGCTTTTTGCAGGTGTTCAGAGAGAAAGTGGATTGCTATTTCCGTAGTAGCTAATCCCTTAGCTGGCCGTACGGTTTTATTACTTCCGGTGTTTTTTCCCTGAAAGGAGAAACTGATCTTTGCTCTCATCAAGTGATCTAAGACTTCGCTGACGATTAAGGGATCAAGATGGTCCCGAGATGCATGGTTTCTGATCTCGCTCCTTCCACGCGTTAGTACTTCGAATTCGCTAGTAACAGTTACGATTTGATCTCGCATTAACGAAGATGGTGGTCGACTTCTGTAATTTGGTTGAATTGTAAACTTAAGAAAATCGACTGTTTCCATGAGAGCATTTCGTGTTTCCTCGCTAAGTAGTGTAGGACTGCTTTCAAGGTATGCATACGCTCCGCGAGACGCTAAATGCCCACCCGCAAGAGTGTCGATCGCAGGTCCCAGAAAAAAATAACCGTCGGGAGCGTGCAGGCAACTTGTCAACTGTCTCCCATCGTCATAGGAGCCGGGTAGGTCGATCCATAAATCACGAAAACGTACAGTTGTTGATTCATGAAGACCGATAACGATGGTTAAAGGATTTGCGATCGCAGCTGTTGAACTCAGCTTTTTTAAACTGGGATCGTCACGAAGTCGCTCAACGCCTGGGTTGTGTGTATCGCTAAACGAGAAATCTAAGGGCGGAACAAAGAAATCCATTATCGGTTTGGATCCAAAATCACGGATTGCATCTCTACCGGCAAAAAAGCGAGGTGAATCACTGATCTTTCTATGATTCACCCATACAACCTCAATTTCATCTGCGAGAATTCGTTCGCGAAGAAAAGAGTAGAGAGCGCGATATTCCTCAGTATCGGGAGCATCTCCGACAATGATGACGATGGGTTTTTCGGACCATTTGGGTTCAGGCAGTGTACCTTGGCTAATAGGCATAAGAATGAAATATTACTATAAATAGGATATAGGCCGCATTTGATGGCTACGTGTATGAATAACTTGTTATTACAGTGTTTGATCGGGAAGTCTTGGTCCCGAAATAATTGCTTCAGGTGTCTCAGCCTGGAATGCGGCTGATGTTGCATTAATTGCGGGGAGGGGTCCTGCAGGAGAGGCCTCTTCTATGGCCAATAAGTCAGGTTGTTGCTCTTGAGGTAATACAACGATGTCCTCGTCGAAAGTGAGTCGAGAGAGAATACCTGCAACATAGCTCATCGTAAGGTGGTCACCCAATTTCTCAGCTGCAGCAGCATTAATGATGTGAATCATCATCTCTCGTGCAATGTCTGGCTGAATAACTTCGTCGCGATCGAGAGAAGTGAACCAGTTGCGTTCTTGTTCTGAAGCATTGTCGAAAGCAATCTTGAGCATTCGAGTGGTCGGCACGGAATGAGTGCGAAGATGGGGCGAAACAGGAAGACGTGCGACATCGATGGCGCGTTGAGCGAGAAAATAAAATGTTGCATCGTAAAGATTTATTTGTGATTGGGGATCATGACGTATTGCAGTCGCGATTTTTGCGATCAGTTCATCGTGTTCTTTGATCGTTGCAATGAGTCTCTCGACAGGAGACGCCGTCGATTCTGCTGAGCCAAAAATTTCGCGTGCGACTCTTTGTCTTAAGGGTAATGTTTGCGAAGGGTTTCCTGATTCAGGAATAAAATGAAACTCATGAAGCGCACTAGCAAGTTCAGAAATATCTTCTGTTCTAAAAGTCGCAACCTCTCGAGAAAGAACGTTGAAACGTGCGAGATCTGCTTGGAGGCCATCTGTTTGTTCTCCGATAATACTGTACTGTTCATTTATAAGAACGCGGGTTTTCGCAACCTCAGCATCGATGGCTCTTTTACCATCAGTTGCTTCAAATAATTCTTCTCTCGCGTGATCGACTTGGCTCGTTATGTGTGCAAGCAGTGAATTCTTTGCATCGATCTCGGCTTGAATTGCGGGCGGAATTCTCGATGGATCCTTACCCATAAGGACTTCTAATTTCTGATCACGAGCTCGATCCAAATATGTCCCAAGATAATCCACAAGTGATTCGACTGTGCCAAACCTCTTACTTGATCGCGGCATCGGTTCATCGCCGTGAATCACGCGATCTACAGGTTGTGAACGAGGTCTTGTTGCAAGATGTTCGGGAAGATTTTGTGCAACAAGCATGGGTCTAATAAGAGCCGAGAGTTTAGCGGCATCCTCATGGGAAAATTCTTGATCCGCATCTTGACTAGCTTCAATGAGAGCAATAATTTCAGGATCATCAATGAGAAGCTTTTTTCTATTTGGCCCATGATCTCCATAAGGTGAGACTATTATCGTTGTTAATTCGGGATCTTGGACCAAGAATCTTTTCAGACCTTCCATCGAGTCAGCTTTCCAGCTCCAAGGAACACTTGCTTGTAAAAGTCCATGCGCAGATGCGCGATATTCGAAAGTAGGCTCGAAATTTTCGTACGGAATGGCGAAGCGCATACCAGGATCGGTGCCCTGTATTTTAACAAGATATCGTTCTTCAGTGAACTTCTTTCTACTACCAGCTTTACGAACTACCAGAGTTGTTCTGTCGAAAGTTCCGGGAACAATACTGTTGAGTCCAACGACGATTACGGGCGAGTTTTTGATAGAAGCCATCGTGCGCAGACGTTCGTGTGCGTCTACTGATTCCGTAGAACTATATGTATATTCAAAATCAAGAAGAGGGACACTGAGTGTCTCACGAGTAGTTTCATTTCCGGTCGTGTTCGGAACAGCTATATGGGTTATGCCCTCCCTGTTTTTGTGCCAGATAATTTCTATTTCAGCTCGGTGCTCTTGCAGGAAACTCAACATCAATCGATATTCAGGCGTGTCGGGAGCATCGCCAGCGAGAAAAATGACCGGCTTTTGTGTCCAATCTGGTTCTCCAATGGAGTTCTCATCAAATGACCGTAACATAGGGAATTACTTTACTATAAAGGTGCATAACGGCAAAAAGTACTAAGGATTGAACAGTACGGATTGTTCAATCCGGTTAAGTAGCCTGTATTCCTATGTCACTTGGTCTTGCCTTTGCAGTAGTCACTCTCTCCCTCGCTTTAAGCGCATTTTTTGTTCTGCGCGACGCCAAGAGATTCGCACTTAAGCCACCGACACCACTGATTGATTTGGATCGAATGTACGATGTGA
>CALMUU010000013.1 GCA_937872965.1 uncultured Actinomycetes bacterium | reverse complement strand
ATCAAAGGTAAATGATGTCTCACGTACATACTTATGCATATACCGACGGCATACTTGTTGCTGAACGTTTTCCCATAAGCGAAGTATCTGGCTATATTAATAAGAAGAACACGACGGTATGGGTAGATTATCTCGAGCCCACACTTAATGATCTGACATTGATCGCAGAGGAATTAGATCTCCACGAATTAGCGGTGGAAGACGCCTTACATTCTCACCAAAGACCAAAAGTTGATTATTACGACGATCATCTTTTTTTAGCTAGTCACGCACTGAACCTTGATCCCGACACAGGAACGCTCAGCGTTTCCGAGATAGATACTTTCATAAAGGGAAAATGTATTATCACTGTACGAAACGATAATAACTTCGATATTCACCAAGTCTTAAAACGCTGGAAGGTTTCGCCAGAAAATATTGCAATAGATACGAGCTATCTTCTTTACAGCATTCTTGATGTGGTCATTGACGGGTATATTGAAGCAGTAAACCAATTCGATGAATATTATGACCAGATCAGCGAGGAGCTATTCTCGGAATCCAACATTGATACCACGCATCAACAAGAGTGGTTCAACATGAGACGATCACTGTTTCAGTTCCACAGAGTAATTATTTCGATGCGTGAAGCGATCAATGTGCTCTTGCGTCGCGAACACAATCTCATCGATGAACGGATGCTTCCCTATTTTTATGATACTCACGATCATCTCATTCGAGTTACGGAATCAACCGATGTATTGCGCGAACTTGTTGCAACAATTGTTGACACCAATTTAAACCTCCGAGATTACCGACAAAATCAGGTTGTTAAACAAGTAACGAGTTGGGCCGCCATAATTGCTGTGCCGACATTAGTTACTGGATATTACGGAATGAATGTTCCGTTTCCTGGTAGCGGATCAGATTATGGAGTGATATTTTCAAGCGGGCTTATGGTCACTGCATCACTACTGTTATATTGGCTATTTCGTCGCCGAGATTGGATCTAGTCCACTCAGTCTTTCTTCAATGCTGTTCGCATCAGAAATCCTTGGTTGCATCAGTTACGTTTACCGCTTTATTGCTGGAAGCCTTCGCGTAATGGTAACTGCATATCCGATTGCAATAAGTGTTGCGGCAACCACGCCTAACTTCGCAACGAGGAGAGCAGAGTAGTCGCCTTCGAACGCTGCCTTTGCTAGGTAGATAGAAAGCGTAAAACCAATAGCGGCAACCGAAGCAGCAACCATCATGTGCTGCTTAGTGCAACCTCGCGGAATAGACAGTTTTGGTGATCGAAGTGCGAAGAGAGACACCATGTATATCCCAATAATTTTACCGACAAATTGAGAAACAATTATTGCCCAAAATAATGGCTGTGAAGTTATTTCGCTAACGGAAACTCCTTTGAAAGAAACTCCCCCATTAGCTAGAGCAAATATCGGCAACACAAAAAAGCTATTAACTATCAGCAGCTTCGCCAATAAGTGACTTCTTAACTGATAAGTA
>CALMUU010000012.1 GCA_937872965.1 uncultured Actinomycetes bacterium | reverse complement strand
CTGTCATCCTGAACGTAACACTGTCATCCTGAACGTAACACTGTCATCCTGAACGTAACACTGTCATCCTGAACGAAGTGAAGGATCTCCGCGCAGCGGCTTGTTGTTGCAAGGCTCGATACAACTGAACGAACTGCTGCTGCTTAGTTGCTTTATGGGGAGGGCCGCCCCTTGGAAAACGTAGAAGAAATCTCATGTGAGATTCTCTGCTTTCTCCGTTTTTCCAAGGGACAACCCTAAATACAAGAGTGAAGTGTTTATTGTTGAGAGGCTGCAAGTACTGCGACGCGATTAAGTGCATTGAGTGTTGCTCGTGCAGCGGCTTCGATGGGGGTGGCACCACCTGCAATTCCATGACGAGTATCAGTGCCTTCGGAATTACTCAATCCAACAGCGACCAAACTTGCATGCTCTGCACCGGGTTCAAGGGAGCGTGCCCATTCCGCGTGGAAGTCATTTGAGCCCGTAACTTCAGCGATCGCTTCAACAGTTGCATCGATTGCTCCAAGTAGTCCACGATTGGTAGCTGCTCGACCAATCGTCCGTAACTCATCAAAAGAAAGATGTACTTCGATTTCATCATTCTCTCCGGATGTGGTGACGAGTAACAATGCGATTCGCTCAAGAGAAGTATCGCCTCGACGTTCATTGTTCAGGGCATTGTCGAAATCACTTTTCGGAAAGGGATCAAGAATTTCCGCTTCCCTATTTTCAACTGCTGCGAGATCTACTTCATCTTCGAAGTCACCATTTTCTTCTGTAGAAACATCGATGTAATCATGTGGTTCTTCTCGAACATCGCGTGAATCGTCGTAACCTTCTTCACCTACTGCGGGAATATGTGGAGATGCAAGTGTTCCAATCGATCCGGCGCGCTGCGATGACATTGCTTCATATCCAAAATCGCTTGATCCTTGATTGTGGGCTTCTTCCATATCGGTAAAGAGTGAAGACAATCCGCCTTGGTTTGATTGAGGTGAAGCGAGATTCGTCCAACGCACGAGTTCAACAGCTACGGGTGAACTTGAGTGACGCTGCGCAATGCGTGTTGCTTCGAAGGGAAGAGTCGAAGCTGGTGCATCGGCTTCAATAAAGAGTTGGATGTAGAGAACGTCGTGTTGCGATGTAAAACCAACTGTACGCACGCCCTCGAGCTTGCGGAGTTCGAGTTCTAAACTATCGAGATGAGCATTAACCATTGCAATCCTTTACGCGGTCGACATGTCGTCGATGCTAAACCTTCCGGTGAGCTTTTGCTTCGTACAAACGCTCATCAGCCAGTTTAAACAACGTGTCAAGTCCGTCGGCTTCACTTGGGCATAATGCCAAGCCATAACTGAATCCAATGGCTGGTTCGTCGCCGTTGACCATTGCAATACGCTCTAGGAGCGGAGGAACGTCTTCGGGTTCCGTTTCGGGCAAGATAACAGCGAACTCGTCGCCACCGATTCGCGCGCAGTTATCTCCGAAACGCAAAATACGACGGAAGCGATCGCCGAGTGAACGAAGAGCTTCATCACCTGCCTGGTGACCTTGCTCGTCGTTGAGTTCTTTAAAACCATCGAGGTCAATGATGACAAGAGTAAAGGGCCATTGATATCGAACGGATCGTGCGACTGCCATTTCGAGAAGTCGATCAAAACTTCGTCGATCATATAACCCAGTCAGTGGATCATGCCATGCATCGTATTTCAAAAGATCGATTCGTAAACTAACCGCACACAGTTGTGCAATCATCTGTGTTTCTTCTGGTGACATATCAATTTCAGGGGTTGTATAAAGACCAGGATTTGCAAGGAGATATTTTTCGTCATCACCAGTAAGTGGTCGACGATCGTGGGTGAAAACTTGTTTACCCAGGCCCGGTTCGTCAACGACCAGAACAGCGTCTTCGAGACTGTGAGATTCAACAATTTCGTGAAGTGCTTTATAAACAACACCAATTCCGCCCGAATCGGAGGTGAGGTCGGTAAGGAGTCGTGCAAATAAGCTCGTCATCGCTGCCTCCTCCGTGAAGGTTGGTTCCGCCCACTCAAGCAATTTGGGCGTTTCTTCTGTATTCAGACTAGTACGCTCTTCATCGTTTTTTACGATATGAGGTACACGAATTTGTTCTGATACTTTTTCGGTGGCCGAACTGTCGTGGTTAAATTCAGAGGATTCTGATTCTTCGCGTTCGTTTTCCGCTTTGGGAGTTTCGTAGATGGACGCAGGAGGAAGAAGAGCAGCAAGGCCACGTCCAAGGCCGCTTTGACGATTCACAAAAACACCCTCCCGGTGGGTTCTGAGCACGCCAGAGGCGAGCGCAAACATAACATGATTTCTCAAAAACTCAGTTTTCCCCCGAGAACCATCCAGTATAGACCATTTGCGCACCTGCGTGCATCTCGCGTTAATTACTCAAAGATTTCCTTTCCGAAACGATAGAGTAGCGCGATGCAATTTGCACACAATGTTTTTCCAGAATCAACAAGTGTTGATGTGGATGGGTCTCTGTCCATTGACGGTGTGACCGTTGTGGATGTGGTCAACAAATATTCAACCCCTGTCATCATTTATTCTGAAAAAGATTTAGTGAACGCAACGGACCAATTTGTTGAAGTGTTTGATCGGGTGCTTTATGCGAGTAAGGCTGCACCCATAACGGGTATCGAACGTATAATTTTCGCCCGAGGTGCAGGGTGTGCTGTAGCCAGTGCCGGAGAGCTAGAAGTTGCTCTTCGAGCGGGCTGTGATCCATCAAAAATAGTTATGCACGGGAATAATAAATCGGACGAAGACATCGCGCGCGCATTGAGTGTTCATCTATCGCGACTTGTTGTTGAGGACGAGCATGAATGTGACCGTGTAGAAAAAATTGCGCACGAGCTTGGTGTGAGCGAAGTCGAAGTTCAGCTTCGGATAACCCCGGGGATTGAAGCCGATACTCATGCATATTTAATGACTGGCGGTCTTGATTCCAAGTTTGGAAGCGCCATTCATGGAGGTGCTGCAGGACGTGTATGCGATCGCATTATTAGTTCCGACATTCTCGTGCTCAAAGGTTTGCATTGCCATATTGGAACTCAGATTACCGATACGGAACCCCTTACACGTGCGGCACGAGTCATTGTTGATTTCTATGTGGGCTTGCAGAAAAAATATGCAGCACAAGATATTGATTTATTCGTTAATGAAATAAGTGTCGGGGGTGGTTTTGGTATCCACTATCAACCCGATGACGATGTTCCGATGCCTGTTGATCTGGCCAAAGCAGTGCGAGCAACAGTGCATGAAGTGTGTGATCAGAATGGGATACAAGATCTTGAGGTGTGGGCTGAACCTGGTCGTGGAATTGTGGGACGTGCAGGATTCACTGCATACCGAGTCGGATCAATCAAAGAAATCCCAGGAGTGAAAACATATATAGCGGTTGATGGAGGAATGGGAGACAATATCCGACCGGCGATGTATGATGCCCAGCATCTCAGTTGGGTTAATGGTCGCAATGGTGATGCAGGTACTCATGATGTTGCGATTGCAGGAAAGCTCTGCGAATCCGGAGACATTCTTTCGCGCAAAGTTGAACTTCCCGTAGATGTTGCCGTAGATGACATTCTTTGTATGGCGTCAACAGGTGCCTATTCTTTTGCGATGGCAAGTAATTACAACTTGTTGACACGACCGGCTGTTGTTCTTGTTGGACAAAACGTTGAAGGCGGCATGTGTGAAGTCGTACGTCGTGAAACGATGGACGAAATGCTTTCCCGTATTGTGTAATTGTGTTGGAGCGCCAAAGACTCACTATATGATTCCCAATCGATAAAACGCTCTCGTGTCGCAAAGTGTTTAGTCGGTTAGAGCTCATATAGTGAGTCTTTGGCGCTCCAACACTGGTAAGGGCTAGGATTTCTCGCTACGAATAACGAATGGAGTCG
>CALMUU010000011.1 GCA_937872965.1 uncultured Actinomycetes bacterium | reverse complement strand
TCGCTCCCTGTGGTTTATTGTCGCAATGCTGGCGGAGCCAGACATTGCTCGCGGTCGCTCATCCTTCGCTCCCTGTGATTGCTTGTTCCAAGAATCTTGAACGGAGGATGTGTGAACATCCCAAGATTAGCGTGACGGGTGCGAATCAATCGAGTTGATGACTCTAAACTGATGGCTCCCGAACGATAGCTACGAGGAGAGAAATGAAAATTACTGTTGTAGGTGCTGGATTCTATGGTTCGACCACTGTTCAGCGAATTGCCGAAGCTAATTACGCAGATGAGCTTGTGATGGTCGACATCCTTGAAGGAAAGCCTCAGGGTTTAGCGCTCGACATGATGCAATCGCGGAGCATTGAAGATTTTGATACGCGCATTATCGGAACAAATTCGTACGAAGAAACTACTGGTTCCGATATTTGTGTGATCACTGCCGGCTTGCCGCGCAAACCAGGCATGAGTCGCATGGATCTTCTCGAAGTAAACGCAAAGATCGTCTCCGAAGTGACACAGTCTCTAAGCACCGCTTCACCGAATGCAATTCTCGTTGTCGTTTCCAACCCTCTCGATGAAATGACCGCACTTGCTGCCAAAGTTTCCGGTTTTGCTCCCGAAAAAGTAATGGGTCAAGCAGGGATGCTCGACACTGCACGGTTTAAGCACAATGTCGCAGAAGTGACGGGTGCACGCCCCCAAGATATCGTTGCGTTAACTCTAGGTAGTCACGGTGAGACAATGGTTCCTGTGCCTTCACAAGTAACCGTCAATGGTAAACCTCTTGCAGATGTTATGAATGCAGAAGAAATCGAAGCTGCGGTCCAGCGAACACGCGATGGTGGAGCAGAAATTGTTGAGTTCTTGAAAACCGGTTCTGCGTATTACGCACCCTCTGCTGCTGCTGCAAAAATGGTTCACGCAATTGCAACCGATGCAAAAGCCGAGATGCCCGTGTGTGCATTTGTTTCAGGTCAGTACGGAATCTCTGATGTTTATCTCGGTGTTCCTGCGATCATTGGAGCCGGTGGAGTCGAAAAGGTTGTTGAGCTCGACTTAGCTTCCGATGAACGAGAAGCCTTGGTCGCAGCTGCGGATGCAGTGCGCGCCAAGCAGGCAGACATTAACCAATTCATTTAGAACGTAAAATGTGTTTTCTCGCGTGTTGGAGCGCCAAAGAATCACCTGGTGAGTCTTATCTGACAAAACACTCGTTGCTATCTTACGTTGGAGCGTTTGAAGCTCACTATATGAGTCTTTGACGCTCCAACACATGAGGTCTTAGAATACGGCCATGGCTTTTGATATTGAATCACCACTCGGGACCATCATGGTTAAAACCCGGGATGGAGTTGTTACCGAAATTGTGATGCCAGGCTGGATCGGTGCATACGATGGAGAAGACGAAGAGACTTCTTATGTGGATCAGAAGCGTATTAGAACAGCTTTTGAGAATTACTTCTATGGGTCTACTCCCAAAGCGGTCGCGGCTGCGTGGAAAGAACTTGTTTCGACAACACAGGAATCTGTAGATACGTTAAACGGCAAAGATTCATTTCGATCCAATATTTACAATGCCCTCACGAATGAGATTCCTTCGGGACAAACGGTGACGTATGGTGAACTTGCGGAACTCGCAGGAAATCCGAAGGCCGCGCGTGCCGTTGGTACTGCGATGAGACGGAACCCTTTGCCTATCATCGTGCCCTGTCATCGAGTCTTACGCGGTGGTGGAGGATTGGGCGGTTACATGGGTAATGGTGATGAAGGTTTACATATGAAGAAATGGTTACTCGCACACGAAGGTGCACGTTAGAAGTATCATCTGAGGCTTAACCCAAGTCATTCCGAGCTTGAGAGGAATCTCCGCGCAGTGGAAAGTATTTGTATACGCTCGTACACCGCTGCGCGGAGATCCTTCGGCGAAGCCTCAGGATGACGTTTTGGGTGTCCAGAGAGGGACCCTAGAACTTATAAAACAGTTGCTGATTCGCTTGTGTCGGACTCAAACGGCAGATTTTCTGCGTACCACTCGAGTGAACCACCGCGAACATTCTTTGCGCGGTAATCAATTCCATTGAGTGCTGCGGTTACTTGTGCGCTTCGACCCCCACTTTTACAGATCACATAAATATCTATATTTTTATCAAGCTCATCCACTCGCTGGCCTATTTCGCTCAGCGGTATCGAAACAGCACCTACAGCGTGACCCGCCGCAAATTCATCGACTTCTCGTACGTCTAAAAGAAGAGCACCTGTATTTTGTGCAGCAAGTGCTTCACGCACATCAGCTTCGGGGATAGTGTTATCTGAATTCATGTCTCTATCTTAGAGGGAAAGCCCTACAGGAGCTCCTCGTCCTTTATCGGGTCCTTCGTGAATTGACCGTTCGAGTACATGGTATTGAGTGATACATTCAATACCATAGATTTCCCGGAAGTCGTCATTGTATGTTGTGGGATCATCGGGATCAGTAAGTGCCTCAAGGAACTGGCTTGTTTGGCTTGAGTGTGCTTTCCATGCTTCGAATTTCTTTTGCAATTCATGGTCAGTAAGTTCAATGTATGATCCATAAAGCATAATTCGGGTAGTGTCCATCCCCAACGATCCATATTCGCGTCCACGCCCCTTTTTAAGCCACTCGATTTCTTGGCGCGACAAACCATGAGTTCGCAATAATTCGTCCACGCTGTTTTGCTCAGACAAGTCATGTTCAGACAAGATATCTTCAACAAATGTCGATTCAGTTTTAGCTAAAGCCGTGGATGCTTGCTGGACAGCATGTTCTTTTGATACGAGATAATGAAGTTGTTCGCGATCGACCGTAATGAAAGAAGCATTCTTGCCGGTAGTTTGCATTGCCAGCGTCCCAATGTGATGGCATGTGAGATGGTCAAGATGGGGATAAATACCATTTTCATCGTAGAAATAAATCTCATCAATCTCGTTTTTACTAATAATTAAAAGAAGCCGTTGCACCGCCTCATCAGCCAGCTTGTCATCATCGAGACATCTCGCAAAAGCATCTTCGGGAAGGATGCTTTGACCAAACCCACTATCTCCATAACCAAGGAATTCGACGTTGGTAACGCCCAATATTTTGGCTGCATTTATTGCTTCTTTTCTTCGTTCTTCATCGTCAGTGGCAAATACAACAGTAATTGTGTGGCCTTGGTCCGCAAGGCGTTTAATGAGGCCACCTGAAAAAGTTACTTCGTCATCGGGATGTGCATGGAGAAAGAGATAATTAGTCATAAATCTTGTATATTCTAATGCCGTGGACGTAGATAATGATATAGAGAACCAGGAAAATCAAAGCGTTTTTCTCGATGAGGCTTTCGTTGATGTGCTTAATGCTGACCAAGGCAGTCAGGCTACGTTTTCTGTTCGAGAAATAAATGATGCAATATCTGAATCCATTGCTCTCTCTTTTCCTGCCGATGTTTGGGTGCGCGGTGATGTTCAACGGTTACGGTTTCATTCCAGCGGTCACATCTATTTCGATCTAGTCGATTCAGGAAGCAAAGGATCATCTCCATGTACTATTCCGGTCACTCTTCTGAAGTGGAATGCTGGCAAAATTAAGGGCGATCTGCGAGAAATTCTGGTGGAAGATCGCGAGATTCGAATTCGCGCTCGTCCTGATTTCTATGCTCCTTATGGCAAGATGTCGCTCGCTGCCAGCGATATCGACACTGCTTACACGCTCGGCCAAATTGCTCTGCAACGTCGTGAGCTCATTGCAAAACTCACGGCAGAAGGTATTCTGCGTTCGAATGCAGAAATCGATCTTCCTGAATTATGTTGTGATATCGCAATCGTGACATCTGTTGACTCTGCCGCTTATCACGATGTCGTCGATCAACTTCGCAATAGTGGGTACGGTTTTCGTATTAAGGCGATCAATGCTCTGATGCAAGGACGCGATTCCGCGTCGTCTGTTGTTGCAGGTTTGAAAACGGCTGATTCGTTTGGGGCGGATGTCGTACTCTTATGTCGAGGCGGGGGAGCCAAGTCTGATTTGGCAACATTTGATTCTGAAATCGTCGCGCGCACCATTGCGTCGATGGATACTGCAGTGATTACTGGCTTGGGTCATCAGATTGATGTGAGTGTGGCGGACATTGTTGCGTATTCCATGCTCAAAACACCGACCGCATGCGCCCAATTCGTGATCGAACGAACCACGGATGCAATCGAAGCAGTTGTGGAGTTGGGTCATCGCATTGATAGTGTGGTGACGGACCTTCTAGTCATGAAGGAAACACGTTTGGCTAATATTTCTCAACGTTTAAGCGATGTTTCTTTTGTGCTTGATCGAAGCACGGAAGTTCTTACGTCAATGAATCTTGCACTTAGCGCAAGTGCCAAACGGAGTTTCGACAATGCACGACAAAATTTGTCGTCGTTGTCTGCACTCATTTCAGCACATGATCCTGCTCGTGTGCTTGAGAGAGGCTTTTCTCTCACAACAGATGAATCAGGTACAACTGTGCGCAGCATCTCTCAAGTGAAAAGTGGTGTAAAACTTCAGACGCATATAGCGGATGGAACAATTATTTCGATTGCAGAAAAAACTCAGAAAGATAAAGATAAGGAATAGCAGTGGCTACAACAACGAAGAAAAAAACTGAATCAACAGAACCAGCAAGTTATCGCGAAGCAATGGAAGAACTTGAGACAATCGTCGAAGAAGTAGATGATCGCAATGTCGATATCGATGTGCTGAGTGCAAAAGTCAAACGTGCACATGAACTCATTGCTTTTTGTCAGGCGCGCGTCGATGCTGTTCGTTTCGAAGTGGAAAATATTATGAGTTCCACCGAACAAGAAGAGCCGTTTTAACTCAAATGTAGGGTCTGATCTTGGAAAAGAAAAGGGAGAGCCTACAAAGGCCCAATTTTTCCAAGGTCGGACCCTCCCCAAAAGCAACTAAGTTCCAACAGTTCATTCAGTTGTATCGAGCCTTGTAACTCAGGGTTGGAATACAAACCTCACTAAGGAGATAACAGTGCCATACGATGAAGTAACAATTGACGATTTCGAAAAAGTAAAAATCGCAGTGGGGCGTGTCGTCACCGCGGATGAATTTCCCGAAGCGCGAAAACCTGCATATAAGCTCACGATCGATTTTGGCCATGAGATAGGGGTGAAGAAGACCTCCGTGCAGGTTACAGAGCACTACGAGCTCGATGAACTAGTGGGGCGCCTTGTCCTTGCAGTGGTGAACTTTCCTCCCCGTCAGATCGGCCCTATGAAGAGTGAGGTCCTGACCTTAGGTGTCCCCGATGAGCTCGGGAAAGTAGTACTTATAGCCCCTGACCAGGAAGTTCCTCTCGGCGGCCTACTTTTTTAAGCAAATACTTTAAGCAAGCGCTTGACAAATAATCTTCCAGGGTTTATATTAAGCATGTGCTCAAAGAAAGCACGTAAGCCCAAAAACGGAGGTTCATCATGGGTACAACAAACACCTACATCGTCAACGTATACGCAGTGTATTCAATGCTCGCTATCGGGCTTGTCGCATGGTTAGCGGCGACATTGTTTCGCAACGGGGCACATTTTCTCGATGTTGTCTTTCGTGACAACACAGTTCTTGCCAAGGCAGTTAACAGACTGCTCGTGACGGGCTTCATCATGTTCAGTCTGGGTTTTGCATCCTTGACTGTTGCAGGTGGAAACGCGGCAGATGTCAGTGAAGCGTTTGAAACCAGTACACGTAAGTTCGGAGTCTTGCTTGTCGTTTTGGCATTCGCACACCTCTTCAACATGTTGGTATTGAACAACATGCGTAAGACGGCAGAACGTAAGTATGCGATCGAAGATCGATCTTCAATGAAGAATGCATACGAGGAAACATTGACTCGCTATAACGAGGTTCTTGCCGCTACAGGAAATGGTCCGGCAGTACAGGGCGAAGATCCTGCTACGGTCTAGCTAAAGTGCATGATATCGGCGGCTGACTAGTCGCCGATATCCTTATGAACGAAGGTGAATGATGGGCCGAAAGAAAACTCCTCGTGAAACAAGTGAATCTCAGCAGCAGCTTATGGCCGCTGCCCTTGACGTTATTGCAGAAAAGGGGATTGACGGCGCAACGGCGCGAGCAATTGCTGACGTTGCCAAAGTGAATCAGTCTTTAATCTTTTATTACTTCGGTTCTGTGACATCGTTAGTGATTGAAGCCGTATCTGACATGAGCGCTCGGCGCTTTGCTGTATACGAAGAGAGTCTTCAGTCTCTCGATACACTTCCTGACGTTGCCCAGAAAATGTTTGAGGTATTTATTGAAGATCGAAAGAACTGTTCATTTATGGTTCTCAGTCAGTTTGTGACAGGTGCTCAACGCAATAAAGAAATTGCTGCAGCAGTTGAGAAAGTTTTTAATCCATGGATTGCATTAACGCACGACACGCTTACCAAAGTATTTAAAAATGCAGACCTTCCTTACGAGGTTACGTACGACGATATTTCCCTGGCGCTCATGTCTCTTTTTATGGGTGTTCAATTTATGGAATCGATACCGGCGTACGAAGAAAAGATGGGTGCGCTCATCGAAAAGTTTCCTGCAGTCACGCCACTTTTTGCAATGTTGCCACTATTAATGGGTGCACAGAAGTGAACCCTCCGCAAGTTTATGAAGCAGAAAAAAAGGAATCTCTCGAGAACGCTTATGTTCTCATTTATGATGACGAGTGCAATGTTTGTAAACGTTCCCGACAGATGTTGGCGGAACATGAATTGCGGGAATCAATCGTGACGCTCGGAGCGCACACTGCTCTAGCACAAGAAATGTATGCAGATTTTCCTATCGGAAAGAAGCTCGTTCTTGTTAGCCCCGATGGTTCGGTAGTAGTAGGTGGAGAAGCGCTTATTCAATGTATGTGTTTGACGAAAAAATATCATCGACTCGCATCCGTATTAGGGAGGTTTTCAGGTACTCGTTGGGCAGTAGAAATAGCTTGGCGATGCATTGCACGCAACAGGATGTTGCTATCGAAAACCGTTAAATGTAATGATGCATGTGGGTTTTAGCTCGCGAGCTGAGAGACGCGCTGATGTGAGATGTCCAGTATCTGAGCTGCTTCTCTCATTGATAATCCCATATTTAAAAGCGTTGCCACGGCTTCTTTCCGGGCATGAGTGGCTCTCGTCTGCGATTCGCGGGCTTTTTCGTCAGCATGTTGTGCCTGAGTGAGCAATTTTTTCACTATACGGGGAGCAATAATCTGCAGGTTGACAGAGAATGAATCTTCGTCACAATCGAGCCATGCGCTAATGAGGTCCCGCGCAATAAATTCAACCTTATTGAGAGTTGAAGCATGACTCGTTATGTCATCAAGTTCAGGGACAGAAATAATCCACCAACCTGGTTCTCGTTTTACTGTTACGTCATATTTTTTCACTTTTATTTCCTTCCCAGAAGCCAATCATTTTGCCCTATACATGGTGCAAGTTGTTTTTGTATTGATCTCAGTGTTCCGTCGGGTATCTCTCGCGTATGCACTGGAACGGTAGCGGTGCAGTTCTCGAGACGCCAAATTTGATGGCTTCCCTTTTGTCTGATTGGTATAGCACCAGTTGCTATAAGAATACGCG
>CALMUU010000010.1 GCA_937872965.1 uncultured Actinomycetes bacterium | reverse complement strand
TCAAGAAGCGAGCGCGAACTCTTCAGGGTGTTCGGCCACGCGAAGGGCAAGCTCGGCACTCGGCTTGGAGCCTTGCTTGTGATAGATGGCAGCTGCGGCGACAGCGCAATCATGAGCTTGACTCAGATTGCCTTCAACGATTGCCCTCAGTGCTTTGTGGAACAACTGCGTAGCATCCTGTTCTTGCTGCGATTCATGCAGTTCATCAGATCTGAGATTGTGGGATGAGGTTTTTCGTTTTTTATGACTCATAGTGTGCTCCTGCAGGTTGTTACTTTTAGCAAACACTATTTTGCGGAAATGCACAATACGAAAGTTATGTTTTCCAAATCTTTTTTCTCAGTGGCCACGCATAACACGAATCCATGTGTAATTTTGCGAAATGGTTGAGAAATTCTTTATCAGAAGGAATAGAATCGATGAGACTCAAGAATGGAAAAAAATATGTCTGCTAATCAATCACATGTAACGACTGACGAAATAAATGAGATACTTTCTCGTCGCGAAGACCTCACTGAACAGCAAACGAAGTATGCAATGGAAGAAATTCTTCACGGTCGAATGGATGATGAGCAACTCGCCTCCTTCATTACGCTTCTCCACGCTAAAGGCGAGACCGCAGACGAATTAGCAACGCTGGTGCGCACCATGTGGGACAACAGTCCTTCTCTTTCTGATCTTGACATCGAGGTCGATATATCTGGCGCACTCGATACCTGTGGAACAGGTGGCGATATGTCGGGAACCTTTAATATTTCTACTGCGGCTGCACTTGTTCTTGCAGCTGCGGGTATTCCCATTGCTAAACATGGCAATCGTGCAGCAAGTTCGCGATGCGGGGGTGCCGACGTTTTGGAAGCTTTAGGAATTCCTGTGGGACTTTCTCCGTTAGCAACGGCACAATTATTTACCCAAACGGGTTTTACGTTTCTCTTCGCTCCGACTTTTCACCCGGGGATGCGTTTTGCTGCACCTGTGAGAAAAGCTCTGGGCGTTCCTACAACATTTAATTTCCTTGGCCCTCTTGCAAATCCCTACCATGTACCTTTTCGATTGCATGGGGTATCTCAACCCACCATCCTTGAAACCTATATCAAGACGTTGGCTGAACTTGGTGTGGAGCGCGCATATGTATTTCATGGGCTTGGAGGTTTAGACGAAATTTCATTAAGTGGTGTGACGCATGGTTATCGTCTCTTGAATGAAGAGATTGTGGCGAAAAGCGTTGATCCTCAAGAATTAGGATTCGCATCTGCATCTCTTGAAGAGCTTAAAGGTGGTGATGCTCAACAGAACGCTGAGATGATTACCTCTATTTTTTCTGGGGCCTCTGGTCCCACCCGCGACATCGTCGTTCTCAATGCAGCTGTAGGATATGACCTCGTGCGTGGGGTCGGATTACCTGTTGCAATCACACATATTGCCGATTTTATTGATTCTGGAATGGTATCTCGCAAAGTTGCTGAAATCTCACAGGTTGCTCAAGCACTCGCGATGTCCATGCAGAGGTAAAGCGGATTAGTTCGAAGCAACACCTTGCTGTTGGCTAGATTATCTCCGTGGCAAAAGTACTCGCGTGTCCTTCGTGTGGATACAAACATCCGCTGGGTCAGCTTGCCAGCTTAGAAACTTTTGTGTGCGAACAGTGTGGAAAGAAGCTGGCAGTGCCTATTGAAGCCGAGGTTTTCGTTCCTTCTAGGGCTGTCGTTCCTGAAACTGTTTCCGAGATTGTAAGTTCGTCGTCTTCTCACGCTAAGCATGATCAGTCTATTAATGTGACAGAATTTGATGACGTGACCGTCATTGCTCGATCTTCCCTCCCAACAATTCCAACAATTCCAACGATTTCACAGTTCGATCCAGCGGTACACGCGAATTCGGAACAGATATTACTGAACAAAAAGGATTCATCTGATTCACCTGTGCCACCAACTCAATCGACCAGTTCGCTTGAGCGTAAGTTGCCTCATTTTCACCTACCTTTTATCAGTCATGTCCTGGTCTGGCTTATTTCGATTCCAGCAGGATTCGTCCTTGTTGTATTAGTTCCTCGATTTCTCGGATTTGGTTTCCATGCATCAGATTTTGTGGATGTTATTACCACGCAAAGTTTGGGACGCTATGAAATAGTTATTACCCTCATTGTGCTGTGGTCATTTGCGACAGTGATCTGTGTCTCTTTCAGCAACGGATTAATCAGAAAAATTCTCAAGCGTTAATATTTTTTGAATATGTATGACCAGGGTATGGGTTTTGCCAGGATAAATTCAGATTCCAGCGTGTAAGATAGCCTTACTGAGGTAATTACATGAAAGCCTCGCTATCTCTAAGGACGAATGAAGTGAATTCGACACAAATGACGGATAGTCATCCTGCAGCTGAAGCCGAGATTGTACACCTTCCTGATTTTCTTCTTATGCCTTTGGTGGAAGCAGCATTTGCTGTCATTAAGAAGAATGAAGAGAGTGAACTACCAGCGTCTCTCCGACGAATTTCGCACTTTGATTCCAAGGCATTAAATCATGCAACCGCCCGTACTCAAATTATCCAGTCACTCCATGCGAATGGAGATTTTTGTGCTCTTGTAGAAGAAGAGTTTTTTCAACGCGTGGAAGTAAGCGTTGCCTATCAAGAGTGGTCTAGTGCACGTGCGGCAGATATCGTTGCCCAAGCAGCAACACGAAACGATCTTCCTCTGCTGGCTTCGATGTTATGGCTCAAAAAGCCTTCTCAATATCTTTTTGCGCTAGGTCTTATTGTTGGCTACGGTTCTCTTGCGGTATTGGAAAACGAGCAACGCGATTCGCAGCGTGCAGAAGAAACGCGATTAAAGCATCTTCAAACTTCGTATGAGCGAGAAAAGTCACGTGCTGATTTACTTCATGCTGATGTTGAACGCTTAGAAGGCGAATTGCGCGAGGAGAGGAAGTCTCGTCGAGTGCGCGAACAGCGCCAGGAATCCCAAATGACGGCGCTGCAAAAGCAGGTTGATTTGCATGATGAAGTCGTCGGACGAATGAAAGAAGCAAAAGATCGTCAGCAGCAACGCGTTGAACGAGAAGCTTCGCGTGCTCATGAACTCGAAGCGCGCTTGCGGGTTGCGCATGAAGACGCCAGGGGAAAGTCTGAAAAAATTACGCAGCTTCAAGAGCAACTTGCATCTGCGCTGTCATCCGATATGGAATTGACATATGAAGATCTGCAAAATCTTATTTTAGCGCAACGGGGAGCAGAAAATATTTCTCATACAATTTTAAAAATTATGAACAAGACCCGGTCTATCGTTTCTGATAATTCTTCAGTGGTTGATACACCCCAATCTTCTACAAATCTCAATAGTGCATTATCTCAGACACCATCGAAGTCAGACTTCGAAAAAGCGGATACCAAAGATCAAGAAAAGCGCACGTCAGTTGCTGTACCCCCGGGTTTAGCGCTCGAGTCGGATGCAGCATTGCGAATCGTGTTTACCCAACCTGATCTCGTAGTTCTGATTGATGGCTACAATGTTTCTCTTAATTCATTTGGGGAGCTTTCTCTCGAATTACAAAGAGATCGTATTGTTGCGTGTGCAACAAATATTGAGACCCGGTATCACCCATCATGTGTAATCGTTTTTGATGGACAAAGTTCAAGCACTCGCGGTCGTATTCAATCAAAGATACATGTCGTCTTCTCGCCGGCGGGTATATCAGCTGATGACGTCATTATCGAGCGCATCCGTGTGACGCCACTCGAATGTCCGATACTTGTGGTCACAAGCGATCGAAATCTCTCTGCGCGTGCTCGCGGGTTAGGTTGTCAGACCATTAGCTCGAAAGCCTTTGTATCTGTCGCAAAGTAAGAACAATAAGGACAGTCTTTATACGCGATCTTTCATATCCACATAATCACGTAAAGGTTCACCGGTATATACCTGACGGGGTCGATTAAGTTTGGTTTTATCTGACTCCATCATTTCTTTCCAGTTTGCGATCCAGCCTGGGAGACGTCCCATGGCAAAGAGAACCGTAAACATTCCTGTAGGAAAGCCCATAGCGCGGTATATTAAGCCGGAATAGAAATCTACATTGGGGTAGAGCTTACGATCAATAAAGTACTGATCGGATAGTGCAACCTCTTCGAGCTCAAGCGCGATATCGAGGAGTTGATCACTTTTATTCAATGCTTTGAGCACATCGTCGGCTATATCTTTCACGATTGTTGCCCGAGGATCATAATTTTTATATACGCGGTGACCAAATCCGAAGAGACGAAAGTCGTTGTCGGGATCCTTTGCTCGTGCTACAGCTTTGGAAACGTCACCGCCGTCGTTGTCGCGAATGCTTTCCAGCATTTCTACTACTTGCTGATTGGCTCCACCATGAAGAGGACCCCAGAGAGCATTAATGCCGGCAGCGACACTCGCAAATACATTCGCTTCAGCACTACCAACCATGCGTACCGTAGAGGTTGAACAGTTTTGTTCATGATCGGCTTGAAGGATCAACAAAACTTTGAGTGCATTTACCAGAATGGGATCAGCAACATATTTTTCTGATGGAACAGCAAACATCATCGTGATAAAGTTCTCAATCAGGTCGAGAGTATTATCAGGATAGAGAAAGGGTTGCCCAATAGATTTCTTGTACGAATAAGCTGCGATGGTTGGCAGCTTTGCCATGAGACGAATAATCGCCAGCTCGACCTGTTCGGGATCGTGAATATATTGGCAGTCAGGATAGAAGGTCGAAAGGGAAGACACAACGGATGAAAGAATGGCCATAGGGTGCGCATCTTTCGGAAATCCGTCGTAAAAGCGTTTGATATCTTCATGAATCATCGTATGGCGGCGAATATTATTACGGAATTTATCTAACGCTTCTTTATTGGGAAGTTCTCCGTAAATTAACAGATACGATGTTTCAAGGAATGAACCGCGCACTGCCAATTGCTCGATAGGGTAACCTCGATAACGCAATATTCCTTTATCTCCATCAACGAAGGTGATGGCAGATTCAGTTGAACCAGTATTCATATATCCATAATCCAGCGTGATGAGACCCGTTTGGCTCCGAAGCTTGGAAATGTCTACGGCACGTTCTTTCTCGCTTCCCTCAACGACAGGAAATTCAAGAGTTTCGCCTTCATAAGAAATACTCACAGGAGTATCGGTTAGTTGTGCACTTGGTTGATCAGTCATCACTTATCCTTTGATCTGTCTTTGCCGTCAGTCTCATATGTTATTTATGATTATGTTTTACTGGCTCCAATTTATTGTGATTCCCGTCGTTGTGTGGGGATCAGACGGAAAAATTCCGGAATATAGCTACGTAAGTGCCGATGTAGCCTGAAAACGTCTCAAGAGCGCTGCTAGCCTGGACGACACTGATCACGAATAACGACCATTTCGGAGGGATAATGATAGAACCTGCAATGACGCAACGCCTCCATGTCATGGTTCGTGAATATATGCAACTAGGGCCTACAGACCAGCTGCGTGTGGATTCAGACGGCGATATTCCCATTCGATGGGAGTCGGCACTCTACTATGTTCGTCTTTTAGATAAAGCTCCCACGCTTGTACAAGTTTTTTGTGTAGTCCTTCGCAATGTTGCAAAATCACCTGAGCTGTTAGAAGAGCTGAACATTATTAATGAAGGAATAGTCTCGTCGCGTGTTTTTTGGGCGGAAGGAAATGTTATTGCCGCAGCAGAACTGTTGGCTGAACAAATAGATCAAGAAGAACTCGCCCACGCATGTTGGGCTGTCGGTTCACTTGCGGCGTGGGCCGATACTGAATTGCATGAGCAATTTGGTGGGGAAATGGTCTTTCCTGATGATGCGCCTGAAGACAAGAACGCGTTGCCTGAGTGGAGTTAGTTATTTTTTGAATAATTGTTCCACCAAGAACGAAGTTCTTTTTCCGCTAATGGTGATGTGACATTTACGACAAGTAGCTTTTCGGTGTCGATAGCCATAAGTCGTGCATTATTCTTCACAATTCCCGTGCGAATATAGTGGGTTATATTCTCGGCATCGTTGGTAAGACCATATGTAGTAGCTAATGTCATGACATCATTAAGAGTAGAAAAATATTCGAAATGTATTTTGGTTTCATCTATCATGCAGTCAAATGTAAAGTTTCCGCCGAATGTATTTTCGCTTTTCGCGCAAGCAGGAAGAGAATCCACTGGAACGCGAGGTTTGCTCTTTTGATCATTCGTTTTTCGTTCCGAATGTAATGTTCCAGAAAGACTTCGTTTCTTGTGAGAATCTTGAGGAGATAATGCCAAAACGAATATAAGAATAACAACTATGGCAGTTGCCACAAGAGATGCTGTTTTTTTAGGCGAGAGTATGGCGTGCTCGTGGAAACGGAGCATTGATTTATTTTTATAAGTCCTTGCTTTCCCCTTTTTCACTCCAGTAGCATACAACAAAAGACAAGAAAAAGCACGATAAGGGGGAAACGATGTCTATTAGTCAGCATATCGTCAATGAGATTACGTGGATATCCATGACAACTGTGGGCTTGCTGTATGTCATGGTGCTGCTTCTTCGCAGAGGGTACTCCCGAATTACGCGATGCCTATCAGGGCTCTCATTGGTAGGAATTATTACTGTCCTTTCACCGCAATACGCATCCTCCTCAGTTGCTCGCGAATCAGCGTATCGAATAACGTACGTCCAGGACAACGAAGCTGAGTCAGCACAGGAGGATCCATGGGCTTCACCTGTTTCTGATCTTCCTGTGTCTTCAGTGTCTACGAGTACCCCAACTCCATCGACAACATCAACAACGTCACCAACATCGATGCTCACTGTTGCCACAACTTCACCATTACCTATTGAGAACAGAAGTGAATCTCAGAGTGACGACTCAAGCCGTCCTTCCTCTCCTCCTCAAACAGAAGCACCGCACGTCGTGAGAGAATCGTACCGAGTGGTAGCTGGCGATAATCTTTGGACGATAGCTCGTGCTCATATCCGTCCGGGTGAATCTGTCGAAAAATTGTGGAAAACGATTATTGCAGAAAATATTTCAATATTGCGTTCGAAGAATCCCAATCTCATTTACCCTGGTGAAGAAATCATTCTTTCCCATCACCAGTAGTAGTTATCCCCATTGTCCTTTTATTGTGCGAGTAGTAGGTGATCCGTCTTCATTATTATGGGGAGTACTTTGACGCCGTTTAATCGAAGATCCGGCTTCGTGAGAATATTCCGTGTTCTCTTGAGAATGAATGGCATCGAGTTCATGTTCAGCCATATGAGCGAGAACTTTAGCGAGCTGAGAAACTTGAACGGTCCAAGGAAGCTGAAGTTGTTGTAAGAGAACTCCGATACGACTGGAAAATTCACCTTGCCACATTGCAAGTGCATTGGGAAGATCGTTCGTTGCGGCAACGGAAACCCGGGAATCTTTAATGATCATCATTAACTTTTGTACTTCAAGGGCAACGGCATCAATGAGTGCCTTGACACGTTCTCGAGCTTCAGAACGAATATGACTCGCGGCCATCGTTGATTCGACAATCGCTTCAGCAATATTTTTTTGAACTTCTTGTGAGATATCGAGAGGGTTGAGGGTCGTTAACCATTGAGCAATAACATCTTCATCATCCCCTGCATAGGCAAGTTCCATGGGGGCCGACTCAGATCGAGCCATCGCAACCGCGTTTTGTAACTGAGCAACTTGGTTTTCGAGATCTTCGATGCTGTCAGCACAGAGTTGAATGACTGCATCAACGGTTTCCGTAGTGTACCCAGATTTGGACGTAGGGAAAGAAGCGCTTCTCAGTTCCTGGCTGCTGATATTACGATGTGTCATACCTTCACCCTCTATGCGAGCATGGATCCATGAGAGAATTCTTCGGCTACGGCACACTCTGCAAGCACTTGGCTCACAATTCCGCCTCGCTCAGGCTTATCGTCGCCAATATTGCGTCGTTCAAATGTTGCGAGTGTTACACCCAGCGCTTCATCGTAATCCAACGTGCTCGAAAGTGATCCTTCTGAAACACTCGAAATAATTTGTTCGACATCGCGTGGCATGAGCAGAGTGGGGAAGCAGTACACGCTCCGTGTAGTTGGCGGAACGATGACATACAGTCCTGCTCCTACACTTTCAAAAAGCGGCGGAGCAGAGTGGACAGCGACAATAACATCAGCATTATCGCTAAAATTTAATCCTTCGTACAAACTTTTTGTATTTTGATTGCGAATGCATAGATGAACCAGATCTCGTAGATCGCCGGGATGAAGGTCTGCTCTCACTTCAGAAGTGGGGGCGATAAATATTTCTTTTCCGTCTCCCGTAAGTGTCATCGATGCTCCGGGCATGTGATACACAATCGCCGTTGCAAGACGAAGTTGAGCGAGATTGATCATATGCAAGGGAGTCGGCCTGTAATGCGTATTCGCGTCATCGGCACAACAAGAAAAAGACGGATCTTACAATATTTTTATATGCACACAATATTTATTGCGGCAAGATATTTAACGCACAGTACGAAAAAAGCTTCCTAAAAGTGGGTCATTAA
>CALMUU010000009.1 GCA_937872965.1 uncultured Actinomycetes bacterium | reverse complement strand
GTTGATAGATTCTAGTCTTACCTAATCGGAGATTAGGTTGAGTTCTTTGCGATATTTTTTCGTTGGCTTGTAAGTATCAATCAGCGTCTGCGCAATCTGCTTGATAGCAAGGGACGCAACATTGTCAGGGTCGGACACCATGATCGGTTGGCCCATGTCTGAACCTTCACGTAATTGAGTCAAAAGCGGAACTTGACCCAGGAGGGGAACTTCAAGCTTGTCCGCAAGCGCTTGTCCACCACCAGAACCAAAGATTTCATATTTTTTTCCATCGTCTCCGAGAAAATAGCTCATGTTTTCAATGACACCTGTGAGAGTTAGGTCAACACTCTTGGCCATGAATGCTGCACGTTGAGCAACGCTTTGAGCAGCGATCTGCGGGGTGGTGACGACGATCAATTCGGATCGCGGCAAGAACTGTGCAATAGACAATGAGATATCGCCGGTGCCGGGAGGCATGTCGACAAGTAGATATTCTGGGTTATTCCATTCGACATCGGTAAGAAATTGCTCAAGCGCTTTGTGAAGCATGGGCCCGCGCCACATAATCGGTTGATCTTCGCGAGCGAAATAGCCCATAGAAATGAGTGCAACATCGTGTTTGATCGGTGGAATGATTTTTTCACCCTCCACATCAGGCGGTCGATCTACACCCAACATTCGAGGCATCGAAAAGCCCCACACATCGGCATCAACAGCGGCAACACGTTTACCCGCTTGCGCAAGAGCAATTGCCAAGTTGGTCGTAATGGAGGATTTGCCGACTCCACCCTTTCCCGACGCTATAGCTATGACCCTGGTTGAACTGTTGGTAAAGGGATTGGGATTAGCTACTGGAACTTTGCGTTCGGGCTCAGCGTGGTCATGTCCTTCATGCGAGTCTGTGTTTGCTGGTTCTTCGGGTGAATTCATATCTATCATCGTAACTAACATGGGAGCAATATGACTCATCGCGTGCACCTTGATTTTGCTTCAACCGCACCTTTGCGTGCCTATGTGCGCGAAGCGATGAATCTCGCAATTAATACTTCTCCGTTTGACCCACGCCGTCTTTACGATGATGCAATGGGCACGCGATATGCAATTGAGACTTCACGTGAACATGTGGCAAATTTCTTTGGCTGTGATCCTTTCGAAGTAATTTTTACAAGCTCGAGCACAGAGTCGCTGGCTACTTTTGCGTTCGGCGTAATTCCGACGCACGAAAATCGTTTTGTGCAAGCATCAGGCTCAGCTCAAAGATTCTCAGTAATCGGCACACCGTATGATTCTGAAGTTATCTACGAGACATGGTTGCGTGAAAATATTGATATTCAGATGTTGGCAGGAAATTCATCTGCCACTCTTGAAATAAATAATCTCAGCGAAATGATCACTGATGAAACGCTGGCAATTACCATTCCCTTCGCTCATCCCGACACAGGCACGTTGCAGAATATTGAAGAAATTACTGCGATTGTTCGCAACAAGAATCCACACTGCATTATTCATGTGGATGCGCGAACAGCCTGTGGAAATGCCATACTCAATTTTGCGGAAATGGGTATCGACGCAATGACGGTTGATCCCGTGATCTTTGGTGGCCCATCGGGAGTTGCTGCACTTATTCTCTCGAGCCAATGTCATCTATCTCCTCTGCTTGTGGGCGCGACACAAGAAAGAGCTCGCCGAAGCGGTTTAGAAAATGTTATTGGGATCGCAGGATTTGGAGCTCTGTGTGAACATGCAGAGAAAACTTTGGATCAAGAAATAAAACATAACCATGAAATTAAATCTGCTGTATGTGAAGCGCTGCGAGCGGCAAAAACACAATCGCTTGATAGCGACCCCGCTTCTCAACACACTTTGAGCAACATGACCTCTGCATACTTTCCTGGAGTAGCTGCTTCAGCAGTGGTTGCAGAATTTAATCGCCTCGGTATCAACATCCATGCTGGATCTTCCTGCGGTTCTGAAGAATTCGAACCATCAGCTCAGCTCGCACCGGTAACTGGAGATGACTCAATATCGGAATCCGTATTTCGTGTTTCCTGGGGTTGGTCAACAACACATGAAGACATCGATCAGTTCGTTGCTGCTTTAGCGTCTCTTCCATTCAGTCAATAATCATCATTCGCCGCGCAAAACATTGAGTGCAGAACCCGCTTGGAACCACGCAATATGTTCGTCACTCATCGTGTGATTGCACATAATCGTGTGCGTACTTCCATCGCTATGTCGAATGTCAACTTGAACTTGCTGACCAGGGTTCAACGTTGACAATCCCACCACATCAATTTCATCATCGAAAAGGATGAGCTCGTAATCTTGACCATCATCAAAAGTTAAAGGCAGGATTCCTTGTTTTTTTAGGTTAGCTTCATGAATACGCGCAAAAGATCGAACCAACACAACAAGTCCATTCATAAATCGTGGTTCCATGGCAGCATGTTCACGCGAGGAGCCTTCCCCATAGTTCGAATCTCCTACCGCTATCCACGGAATGCCCGCAGTTTTATATCTTTTGGCGAGTTCGGGGAGTGAAACTTTTTCTCCATC
>CALMUU010000008.1 GCA_937872965.1 uncultured Actinomycetes bacterium | reverse complement strand
GGCTCCGCCACTTAGAACAATTGTTCCGAGTTCAGAACCGAAAGAGGCTGCTCGAGATATCAACTTTCTCATTGAAACATCACCTCACTTATAAGGTTTCGCATCCGGGCGCTAATGTCCAAACGCGTTTTGTTCCGCTTCGCTGAAGAAATAGTCGGTATTGACTAGCCATAAAAGGACTTCATACAAGCCCCACTGTGATCCGCTCACCTCCCCCCGAGGATACTGGTGCGTAACATCGGTGTCCCACCTTGGCAGAACAACGAATGTACGTCCATCTATTATGGTACAAAATGCACTTCACGTGAAATGCGCGTTGCCAACCTAGTGGTTCCACAACATAGCCATGTGCCATATTCGCTATCCCACCAGGAAATATCGTCCAATAATGCACTCATCTATAGGATATTGCCCATAAATTTCCAGTATTTTTACCCTATTCTTGCCTAGATTCGATGGATGTCCGCATAATGAGGCAGTTCGGCCTCATCTAGATATAAAACTATAGTTGATATTGCCCATTATAAACCGATTGAGTATACTTTTTACTGGTTCTACTGATTTTGATAGGAAAGAACAAATGAGTAACGCTAAGAGAGATATTGTGACAATAGATCCAGATATCCCTTTGCCATATGACATAACGAAGCGCGAACCTGTTTTTCCCAAACTCCCGACTCTCGATGAAATTCGCCAGAAAATTTGGCCTACTACTCCAGAAGAAGCTGCAATCAAAACCATTGAGCGATTTTTATCACAAGGTCTATTCAGTAAACTCGTACAGCGGTTTAGACCACTAGCTCCGGAAAAAGTGCAGGCTGCATTTATTACGTTAGCAGGCGCTCAAACTCCGGAAACGCGCGACAAGTTTTTAATCGCAATGGAGGAACACCCTCTGGTAATTAGTTCAGACGAAAAAGTTTCTCTGTATTCTGCAGTCAATAAACTGCATGAAGCCAAGATACTTAGTTCCACAATGAGCAGTTTATTAGAACTAGGCACCCCATATTCTCTCAATGCTTACGATCATGCAATCGCAAATGGTGCTGGAGAGTTACTCTCGTCTGATGATTTCATCGACCAAATACTTGAACTAGCGGAGTCTGCTGCTCCTGAAGCACGCGTTATTCTCTGGCGAGTATTCACTCAAGGTTCTCAAGACGGTTACAAAACAGCGGTCGAAATGCTTTCCCCTGCCGATCTAGTCAATACATTGCAAGCTTTAGTTACACTCGATACTCAAAATGGCTGGTGGGCAATCGAATTAGCACTAGAAAGTAGTGCATTAACTAAGCTTGTGGATGGCAATAATCTCGGTTCAATTGCAAATGCCATCATAAGCTCTTCATCACTAGAAGCTCCTAAATCACGTCGAATTGTGAAAAATTTTCTCGAAGATCAAGCAACAATTAAAAGGGAACAGAGAAGCGATTCTCTAACGAATCCAACTCCTGTCACCAACAGACCCTTAGTTCCAAGTCTTCCTGATGCATCTCTTAGTGTTGGTCATGATAATGGTCGTCTAATACTGGACTATTAGTTTCTTATGTCATAAGCATAAATTCCGAATCGTCCCTGTTGGACTAGCACACGTTTCGCGATTAGAATTGATTCATGGAGCACATGGACGATACCGAGTTGAGCAACGCTGCCGATCCCGTTTTTTCGCACGCGGTACACAACGCACTTCAGAGCATTCCCACCTACCTAACTTTTGACGACGTTCTTTTGCTCCCTCAAGCGAGCGATATTCTTCCCAGCGCTGCGTCGACGCGCACACAATTCACTCGAGCCATTTCATTGAACATTCCTTTCGTGAGTGCCGCAATGGATACAGTCACAGAAAGCGCAATGGCGATTGCGATGGCAAAGTCTGGTGGCATTGGCGTGCTCCATCGAAGTCTTGAACCACAGCGCCAAGCGGATGAAGTTCGCAAAGTAAAACGCGCCTCTACTTTGGTCATTCGCCAACCCATCGTCGTGCAACTTCACGAAACGATTGCAGAGGCACGCACACTTATGCGTGCGCATAATGTTCATGGCCTTCCTGTTGTTGATGAGCACGACACTCTTGTAGGCATTCTCACTTCTCGAGATATGCGCGCAGCAAATGACCTCGATGAGAGCGTTGAATCGGTGATGACAACTGCACTGATTACCGCAGCAGAACCCATCTCTTCTGATGATGCGCGAACCCTGATGGTCACCAACAAGATCGAAAAGCTCCCTCTTGTTAACGAAGGCCGTTTAACCGGATTGATGACACTCCGTGATATCACCCAGACCGATAAGCACCCGTTAGCCAATACCGATGATGGTGGTCACTTGAGAGTAGCCGCGGCAGTGGGAACAGATGCTACAACCGAAGAGCGTGTTTCGGAATTAGTTTCGGCCGGTATCGATGTTGTTGTCATTGACACCGCACACGGCCACAGTGCTCGTGTGATTGAAACTGCACGACGTGTGCGCAAAGATTATCCTGACATTCAACTTATTGTCGGCAACATTGCAACGGCTCAGGCAGCGCGCGATTTACTTGACGTGGGTGTTGATGCAATCAAAGTCGGCATTGGTCCGGGTTCAATCTGCACGACACGTGTTGTTGCTGGTGTGGGAGCTCCTCAGCTTTCCGCGATCATGGATGTTTTTAGCGTGACACGCGGAAGCGATGTTCCGATTATTGCCGATGGAGGAATTCGTCACAGCGGCGATGCTGTTAAAGCATTGGCCGCAGGCGCAAGCAGCGTCATGCTGGGAACGATGTTGGCCGGATGCAAAGAATCACCTGGCGAACAAATTATGCGCGACGGACATTTGTATAAGAGTTTCCGCGGTATGGGTTCACTCGGCGCAATGAAGCGTGGTTCGCGCGATAGGTATTTCCAAGACCACATGGAAGCCGACGAAGATTTAGAGAGCAAGCTCGTTCCCGAAGGCGTTGAAGGCATTGTGCCTTTCAAGGGCGATGTGAAATCTGTGTTGTACCAATTAGCTGGCGGCTTACGTTCCGGCATGGG
>CALMUU010000007.1 GCA_937872965.1 uncultured Actinomycetes bacterium | reverse complement strand
CGGTCGTCAGTACGCACGAGACGTGATGGGCGTTTCTTTTCTGGTCCTAGTGCTCGACGTGATTTCCATTCCACGCTGGCTTGAAGTCCTAATGAAGTGATGACGCTGACACCATAGATAATTGCCCCACAGATTATGCATGTTCCGATCGATCGACCCAAGCCGGTAATGCCGGGAAAGAATACTTTCATGAGGGCATATCCAATAAGACCTCCCGTAATTCCGCTTATAAAAAGAATGCCAGCCGCCGTAGCATAGGCTGCGCGTGTGGGAACGAGATTTTCCACATCTTGGTCATCTTCGGGAAGGGATTGATTGTTATTTTTCATCTTTCCTATCGTACTCAACTAGTCTTTATTTATGCGTACCTGTGTTGTTATTCCTACCTATAACGAGGTAGAAAACGTAGACGATGTTATTTCACGGGTAATCGCTCACGAAAATATCGATGTTTTGGTTGTCGATGATTCAAGTCCTGACGGAACCGCAACAAAGGTTCAGAAATGGGTTGACTCCTCTGAGGGTCGCGTATCGTTGCTGAGTCGTGCAGAAAAAACTGGTCTGGGCGCCGCATACCTTTTTGGGTTCGCCCATTGTATTGAGAAAAATTACGACATTATTTGTGAGATGGATGCGGACCTCAGTCATGACCCAGCGGCTCTTCCAACTTTGATCGCTCCGGTTGTCTCGGGTACCGCAGATTTAGCGCTTGGTTCGAGGTATGTCCCAGGGGGAAGAATTCCTCAGTGGTCTCTTCGTCGAAGGATGTTATCTCGTGGAGGAAATCTATTCGCTCGATTTATGTTGGGTCTTAAAGTTCACGATGCAACGGGTGGCTTTCGGGCGTATCGACGCGAACTATTAACAGACATTATGACAAATGACATTCGAGCAGGAGGATACGGATTTCAAATAGAAATGACCTACCTCGCGAGTAAATACAATGCCTTGATTGTGGAAGTGCCTATTTCCTTTAGCGATCGAATCAAGGGTACCTCCAAAATGAACTTTTCTATTGTTTTAGAAGCGCTTATCCTTGTTTTTTGGTGGAGTATTCGAGATAGAGTGTTCCAGCGCAGAAAAAGTAAAAGAAGCAGGCACAAATCCTATGAAATGGCTGACACGTCTCATGGGAAAAAGAGCACTGATCACGATAAGAATTTGTCGTAAGCTAATAGAAGTATGCGGGAGTATATATGCCGTTAAGTGATAATGAAGAGAAGATCCTTGCCGAGATAGAAGCGAACATTCGTAAATCGGACCCAGGCTTAGCTCAGCACGTCGAACAGTCGACGGTCTACCGCCATTCGGGTCGAAGAATAGTTTTTTCTGTCCTAGGAATTCTTGCACTACTTATTATTATCGTGTTCACCTTTTCGTCATCGGCATGGCCCGTGGCCTTCGTTGCTTTTGCGCTCATGGTAATCGTAGGGATCTCGCTTGTGGATCATGTTGTAAAAATTGGCCGTGCAGGAGTCGACGATGCCCGCAAACAAGCACACAAAATTAATCCACCTTCCTCGTGGAGAACGCGCCGAGACTCTTAACTACTTGTCGACGGAGATTGGTTCGGCACGTGCCTTAGTCGCTGCTTCTCGAAGATCACGCAAAGGAATTGAACTGGGGGCATAACTTGCAAGAGTGAGGAGTGCTAAAAATTCTCTAATGATCTCGTTGCTTTCGGGAACATGTTCTACGAGTTCTGCAATAGTGAGATCGGGTTGCGGATTTCCAGATAGGACGCGTTCGCTAATCTCTTTAAAAGTCTGTAAGACGTATTGCTCATCGTTTTTGGGAGACAAACGACGTCGGCGTCGAATCTCGAGGAATGCTCCCGCGCCACCAAGAATGAGCATAGACATGAGTATGACAACAAGGGACGAAGACTGTGAATTCTCTTTAGTGTTCGATGTCATATTTTGTTGTGGTTGTGTAGTTCCCGTCGTTGCTGTTGTTCCTGGTTGAGCTGTGTTGACCGGGGCGGTTGTTGCGCTGGTTGTCGTCGTTGTTACAACGGCACCGATATTGGTGGGAGCTTGACCGGGGAGATCACCAGCTGGTGTGGGGTCAATTGTGAGCCAACCAAAATTCGAGAGGTACACTTCGACCCATGAGTGTGCTTGTTTGCTCGTAATGACGAAACGCCCCTTAGCATCTGGTTCGCCAGGTGTAAACCCGATAACAACTCGAGCTGGAATGCCTATACTGCGTGCCATTGCCGCATACGTAGTTGCAAACTGTTCACAAAATCCACGACGATCAATTAGGAATTGTTGCATTGCGCGAGTGCTCGACGAATAATTTACATCCAAGTCATAGACAAACGACCCGTCGAGAAAAAAGTCTCGCAGAGCAATGACTTGTTCGTAGATCGATCCACGTCCTTGTGCGATCTTTTGTGCTTGAACAATGATTGCAGCATCGAAGTCTACGGGTAATAAGGCAGATGTTTCAACTGATTGTGGAGCGTCATCTGAACTTTGTTTGATTTGTTCAGGGGTTAATGTCGCGGGCGGAACAAGTGCCGTAAAGCTGTATTGCCGCAGGGAAGATTTCTTTGATGATACAACGCTATGTTGAAGAAAAGTTATATCACGAGTGGAAAGCGATTGGGTGGAGTAGAAGGTAGGGAGAAATTTAGAAGCAAGCTTCGTGAGTTGAACAGTTCCCTTGAGTTTTCGTCCTTCTATGCCGCTGAGCAGGATTTCAGGTTTTTGTTTTGTAGGTGAATCGAGACTCCATGTGTCTCCATCAAAATCGTCCAAGACTGCAACTCGCCAATACAGTGCTTCAGGGGCTGTTGCCGTAAAGAGAACATCATTGTTTGGTTCTTTAAGTTGTTGTTTCATGCTCACGAGCGGGGAAAGTTCTGTCTGCGAAGAATAAGAGTCCAAAAAATTAAAATCAGTTTTCGGTGACCATGAAGGCACATTGCTAATAGGGAGGACGAGAAGAAGGCCCGTGATGGCAACGGCACAGAACGTCCCGAAATAAATGAAGGCGTTTGTGCGGTGTAAGGAAGGGTCTAAGGGGACGACATGCGAACGAGCATGCTCATGTGCGCGCTCAAATGAATAAAGAAAAAACCAAGCCCCTCCAGCTATCGTAACGATTGCAAAAGTGAGGGACGGAGCATCTTTTTGTGCGGCGATGTATGCGTTGATGGTGATGAACCACAACAATGTCGGTGCGCTGGAATGAAGTCGCTGCGCCAACGTTTCTGCGATCTCGGCGATTACCCATGTGAGAACAAGAGCCACAAGAAGAATTTTGACTGAATAAGAAAAAGGAAGTTCACCTGTGCGAAGCGCCAGTACTCCTTGACGTGAATCGTGAACAAGATCTCCGAGATTATCACGATTAGGAATCATACGAGAAAGTGCACCATGTGCATTGGTAACGAGAAGAAACACTAGAAGAATGAAGAAACTAATCAGAGGCGAAACGGGGTGCAGTCGTCTGTGTGATGAACAGAGAAGTGCGCAGATGTGTGCCCCTGCAGCTACAGCAATAAGTACACATATTTGGATGAAGGAGAAGTCAACAATGTGGCGAGCATTCACCACAGTTGCAGCTGTTAACCCTAAGAGAGCGATTGAAACGAGGCGTGAGCGTTCCATTGTTTTATCCGTATCGAGAAGTCGGTGCATTCAAAGCTTTGGCGTACAGGAATGAGATTATATGCTTCATAAGCAACTTCATTGTCAGGAACAATCCGCAATGTCAATATTGCCGAAGAAGATATTTCGCCTTGTGACCCGGTCACACAAAGATAGTTGTGTTCGAATTCATGAAGAAGACTATTTGAATCCGCTGGAGATTGCACGACATTCTTTGTCTGGGACATTGCTAGCCGATCCATAATAAGAGCATGGCTTGTGACAAATTCTCCATTGTCATTACAAAAGAGAGTGCAGGGAATGTCAGCCTGGACACAGGCATAACTAATGCTGGCAATTAATCGGGCTGCAGAGTCGAATTCCTTTTCTTGTGCATAAGATAAAGCATTGCAATCCAAGATAACAACAAGAGGAAGTGTGGCTTGGCGTTCGCGGTGACGAACATAGAGGTCTTGTGTTCTTGACGATGTCTTCCAGTGGATAAGTCGAACGTCGTCTCCCATGGTATATTCTCGTAAACCCAGAAGATCTGCTGACGTTGTAGAAGCATTGCGGTCCATGTGTCGCGAGTGCTCTGATGCCCGAAGTGGAATCTGCGGAAGAAGCACATCTCGAATACGTGGGTAGACACGCATGTGGGTTTCGTGAGGAAGAGAGTATTCACGAGCGACTAATCCAAGAGCGTCCGTTGCACGAACGATTAGCGGCCCAATTGTGTACACTCCTCTTTTATCAACATGAAATTTGTAATGCGTAAGAATTTCGAGGCCTTTGCTTGCTCGAGGGAGAAAGAAGCGCGTGGTTTTCTTTCCGTTATCGAAATAGTCACGAATAGAGCATTGTGTTGTTGCATGAGTCACGACAAGTGTTGCCACAACATCACTATTTTCATATACATATTCAGGAGACAATGATCTTTGTACAGATAACTTCTCGCGATGAAATGCCATCCAAATAAATGAGAAAATAAGTGTAGAAAAAAAGAATGCAGACATCGTAAGTAGGAAACGTGACGCAAAGAGCACAGCTCCCGTACCGGTAACTATGCTGACGACAAGTACTCCGTAACCACGAAGTGTCATTTAGCTGGTCCTGACAATGGGGACGTTAACGCGTGCAAGAATGGCGGCGAGAACATCGCTTGAGGTGGCGCCCGCTAATCGTGCTTGACTCGTGAGGATAATTCTGTGTTCCCATATTTTTGTCACCAAAGTTTTAATATCATCAGGAGTAACGTAATGGCGCCCCATGGATAGCGCAAGAACTTGTGCTGCATGATAGAGCGCGATAGATCCTCGTGGAGAAACACCCAGAGCTACATCGCTGTTTTCACGTGTTTCACCTGCAAGAGAAACAATATATGCAGCAAGTGATTCAGCAACGTAGATCGTACGGGCAATTTCGGACACGTCTTGAAAGTCATCAGGGGAAATGACGGAGTAAATTTCAGGTGTTGAATCGGTGCTGAGCATGATCGATACTTCATCAACATCAGATGGATACCCAATAGATAAACTCATCATGAAACGGTCCAGCTGTGCTTCAGGCAAAGTGTAAGTTCCTGAAAGTTCAATAGGGTTTTGTGTAGCGATCACCATGTGGGGATGGGGTAGGGTATAGGTTTTTCCGTCGAAGGTAACGCGGTGTTCTTCCATGGCTTCGAGAAGTGCACTTTGCGTTTTTGGTGATGCACGGTTGATCTCATCTGCAAGAACAATGTTTGCAAAGATGGGTCCTGGTTTAAAAATAAATTCACTTGTTTTTTGATCGAAAATAGTTGTTCCTGACACATCGGTGGGAAGCAGATCAGGTGTGAACTGAATACGATTTTGCGTGCCACCCATGCTGATCGCAAGAGATTTAGCAAGAGTTGTTTTTCCTACGCCAGGAACATCTTCAATGAGAAGGTGTCCACCTGCAAAAAGACATACGCAGCTCATATGGATCGCGTTGTTTTTACCCTTAATAACTTGAGCGACATTATTTGCAAGCGTCGAGAAAATTTTTGCAGCTCGAACAGCATCTTCTTCAGTCGCTACTGCGTTCATTGCATTTCTCCGTTCTTGAGCGTGAGTCGTCGTGTTAAAAGTTGTAACGTTCTAGAATATGGCCTATTGTCGTCAGGATATGGTCACAACTCGAGTTTTTATTAAAGAGCTTTCACGGACAGTCATCAGTAAACCCGCTCTGATTCCGGCCGCTTTACGCATGTATAACTCGACCCGAGCCCGGCAATCCAAGGGAATCAAGCGGTTTTTCCCTTCCCGACGATATCTGAAATTTCGGTTATATACCCAATACGGGAACGAAGAAGTGCCTCGATCGGTCCTACGAGAAGACATCGCTACCTACTTAAAGTGGGTTAAATCTAATTCATAGACGGTGCCGCAGCGATAAACACACTCGCGGGCGTACTTGTCGGTGCGCCGGATTCATTGGGCAGAGATAAATAGTTGCTACGTAATGCTGGCCTTTTACTGAGAGGAAGTTTTTCGTCTCAGGATGTAGACGGTTTGTCGGTTCGTTTGCAAAGGCGGCGCATTGGTTTGTTGTTTGAAGAAACAACAAACCACGTACGCCTGCAAAGGGATCGACAAATGGGTACGTCTTATCCTTTGAGTCGACCGAAGACTTCCTCAACTTCGGATTGGTCGAAGGCTCCGTCGAGCCGAGAATCGATTTTACCGTCCTCGGTAATTCCAAATAACCATGGTTCAGTTTGAAGACCCCAGGCATTGACTGCATCGAGAAGATTATTGCTCGTTTCGTCTTTATATATTTCGACATGGATGACCGGAATTGAGGTGTGCTTATCTGCAACGTTACGTGTGAGTTCGAGCACGGGTCCGCAGTATGTCGTTTGACAACGTGCAGGTGTAGCAAAGATAACAATGAAAGGTTTTTTCGTTTCCAATAATTCTGGAACGCTATGGCTATGCAAACCACAATCGCCTTTAAACCGTGTACACAAGATTGTTGCGTCCAATGGAGCAGATGTTGTAGGAGTTATCCCGTTGGGGCAAATGGTGCCAAGTCCCGGTGCAATATTATTTTCCGTGACGCTAAATGATAACTCGAGTTGTTGGCCTCGAAACTCTGTGTTCATTGTCCAAGATCCGGCTTCGTTCAGGATTGCCATCACGGAATAAATGCCATTTCCCGAAATTCCTTTTTCGCGCACATGTACATTTCCGAACTTCTGCTTTTTGCCCGATGGTGAGGTGAGCATGATTGGAATTGAACCTTCCGAGGCGACCTGGGAGTTTCGATCAAATATTGAAAAGGCAAAGCGTTGGACTAAATCAGTTTTGTATATGTCGCTACTTACGCGCAGAGCAGCAAGCTTTGCTGCCTCTTTTTTCGTAGGTGAGGAGCATGAAGCAAGGGATAGAACCGAACCTGCTGCAACAATACCGGCAGTCCCTATTCCGAAGCGGGTGAGGAACTCTCTGCGGTCAATATCTGGCATGTGACCATATTGCCACAGAGTAAAACCTCAATCCGAAATGAGGTTTGTACCCTTAGGAAGGTCAGACCTTCCAAAGGGTAAAAAAAGAGTTTGGGTGAGGCGTTCAGCACGTTCCGTGCCCGAGTGGGAGAAAAACCCGTGAAATGATTGCAAAGTGGGGGGTTGTGGAGTATTGTGGCACGCAGTGGTTCCGAGCTGGGTAAATGACCTGGATAGCCCTAGTGGTTAGAGGAATTAAACGAGGGAATGGTCGAAATTTCCATTAAGGGAAAATCGATCAGTAACAGGGGGTAGCGGTGTTTCTCGGAGAGTTTCACCACACGGTCGATGATAAGGGCAGAATTGTTCTTCCATCGAAATTCCGTGACCTTCTCTTACGCGGAGCAATTGTATCCAAAGGTGATGGATGTTTGTTTGTTTACACGGTGGAGGAATTTACCGATGTCGCAGCGGGTCTTCGAGAGAAGTCCAAAACATCTAAAGCGGCACGTGAAGCGGCACGATCATTTTTTGCTGGAGCAACAGATGTTACTCCTGACAAACAAGGTCGACTGACGATTCCACAATCGCTTCGCACATATGCACACCTAGAAAAAGAAGTCACTGTTCTTGGTGTCTATTCTCGAATTGAAATTTGGGATGCTGGCACGTGGGAAGAGCGCCAACTTAGTGGAGATGCTTCTCTTGCGGATATCGAGGCACTGCCGGACATTGGAATTTAATTTCCGAATATGGCTACTCGAAATCCAAATAACGGTATGACACAGGATGCATGGACGCATATTACATATACATCGGGTCTGGCAGCAGTCCCCGCGTCGTCACGGTTGAGGCCCCAACTCCGCCCGCTTCTAACCGCTCTGTTTCGGAGAGAAAACCGAGACAATTCCTTGACTCACGGGGACTGCTGGCAGATCTGGTGTGAATATTTTCCACACGCGCTACACAGCAACAGCGAGAACCCGAGCAATGTCTTTTGAACATGTGCCAGTGATGGCAAAAGAAATTGTTGCCCTTGTGCAAGAAGCTCCGGCGTTCAAAGCTGCGGGAAGTCAGAGAATCATCATTGATGCAACCCTTGGAGGAGGAGGACATTCCAAACTCCTTCTTGAAGCTCGGCCTCATGATCGTTTGATCGCGTTTGATCGAGACCTCCGAGCAATTGAAGCTGCACAAAAAAATCTGGCTCCCTATATGGATCGTGTGGAAATTATTCATTCCGGATTCGCACAAATTGGCGAAGAAATTCGCCAAAGAAATTTACAAAGGAGGATAGCAATCGTGTTATTTGATTTAGGTGTTTCTAGCCATCAGCTTGATTCTAAAGAGAGGGGCTTTACGTATAGACACGACGATGCTCCACTCGACATGCGAATGGATTCTTCTGAAAATCTCACCGCAGAAATTATTGTCAATGAATATCCACAAGAAGACATCGAACGCATACTTCGCGAAAATGCTGATGAACGTTTTGCTCGTTCGATTGCACGGGAAATCGTAAGGGCTCGCCCACTTAGTAATGCTGGAGATCTTGTGGCCGCGATACGCAGGGGAATGCCTCACCGATTCCAACGTATAGGGCATCCGGCAAAACGCACCTTCCAGGCATTACGCATGGAAGTAAATAAGGAACTTGATCAAGTAGCCGAAGCGCTTGAAGAAAGTGTTCATCTTCTTGCCCCTGGTGGTCGAATTCTCGTTCTTTCTTACCATTCCGGCGAAGATCGCATTGCCAAAGAAACTTTCTCTCGTCACATCGTAGAAAAAGCAATGACCCCCGATGGACGACCTGTTCCCGTCGAGGGAACAATACAGGTCCCAGGGTATGACTCAAGTGTTCGACTCGTGTCTGTATCCGCTCCGAAAAAACCAACTCGTACTGAGCGTGATTCCAACCCTCGCTCGAAAAGTGCGCGCTTGCGCGTTGCGCAAGCCGAGCAATACGACCAAGCTTCAGGAATGTAAATGCCCGCATCAGCTCTCACCCGTAAACATGTTCGCGGCACTTCTCAACAAGAGAATGCTCGCGCTAAGGCTCGAACACGTGTGCGTGATGCCCGTATTGCATTAAATGAACCAGCGCATGTCATCGCACAACGTGCTCGACTTCGTTATCAGCGAGCCCAACAACCTGCGCGTATTCCTTCTAAAAAGCCTCGCCTAGTTTCCACACCAACTCGACAAGATCGATCCGTTATTTGGGTGATGCGCCTATTTGCCCTAGGGATTGTTATTTCGCTTTTTGCTGTTGTGAGTATTCAAACAACGATTGCCAAAAGACAAATAACGATCGACTCATTACGCACTGAACAGAAAAAAGAAATTAACAAATTCCAAAAAATTCGTCACGACATCGCTGAACTTAAATCTCCCGAGCGTATTACACGTAGAGCCTCGCATCTTGGTCTCGTGCAGCCTTCCCATTTTGTTTCTATTTCAATTCCGATGCCCGTAGCTATACGGAGTGATCAACAGGATGAAAAGCTCTGGAGTGAAGTGAAGGCCATCATAAATGTCACGCCATAACGCGACCGATCGAGTTGTTCAGCAATCTCTCTACGATATTGATAAAGATAATTCTTTCTACGTAAAACGCCGTATGCGTTCGCAGACGAGATACACTTCGGTTTCTGTGAAATCATCGAATGTTTCTCCGATTACTCGAACTGCCCGCGAGAAAAAAGCATCTCGTGCGAAAACCTCGTCGAAAAATTCGTCGAAAAAGACAGCTGAGGTTATTCAGCTCCATAAGTCTTCACGTCAGAAAAAAGCTAATCCTCATTCCCGAGCTAAACGTGCTTCGACTCGACGAAATCCTCAACGTACAAAACCAGCCGCGCGCCCGCAACGTAATGCCAAAGTTGTTTGGAATCCTAAAAGTCGAGCACGTATTGTGGGAGCTGTTCTCCTTGTTCCTTTCATTCTCATTACGGTTCGTTTGGTCGATGTCCAGATCATTCATTCCGATAAATACACCACTCTCGGTGTAAATCAAAGAAGATTCATCCGTGAAATAGTTCCTGATAGGGGGAGCATCACGGACCGAAACGGCAATCTACTTGCTGCATCAAAGCCTGCTTATGCTGTGATTGCTGACCCCAGTCTTATTGAGGAAGATGAAAAGTGGTTAAAGGAGCTTCATGAAGTTACCGTTTTTGACGATAAAGATGTCGCACCTTTATTGAAGAACAAAAAGTCTCGCTATGCCGTTGTGAAAAGACACGTCGATGAAGCAACGGCAAAACGGATTCAGAAACAAGCATTGCCAGGCGTAAGCGTAATTAAAGATCCCAAACGAGAGTATCCTTCCCGAGATATCGCGGCCAATGTCGTTGGTTTTGTCGGATCCGATATGAATGGTTTGGGTGGTCTTGAACTCGCAATGGAGGAAACTCTTGCAGGTAAGAAGGGTCAAGAAGTCGTTGAACGGGACCCCAAAGGCCGAGAGATTCCTTCCGCACGTCGCAGCGTGAATGGGGCAGTTCGAGGAAATGATGTATCGCTAACCTTGGATCAAGGTTTGCAGTACGAAGCACAGCGCGTAGTTCTTGAAGAAGTGACTGCTACTGGCTCCAAAGGCGGCACTGCAATCGTTGCTGATATAAAAACGGGAGAAATTCTCGCGATGGTTTCAGTGGTGGGTGGACCTGGCAAACCTACTGTCGCGTCTGCGAACGAACTCAACCATTCAGTGACAGATGTCTATGAACCCGGTTCAACAAATAAAGTTATTACCGTTTCGGGAGCACTCGAAGATAAAATTATTAGTACAGGTACAACATTCAATGTTCCCGATACTATTACATTTGACGGCATAGATTTTGAGGATCACGATCCGCATGCACCAATGACATGGAATGCAGCGGACATCTTGCGTGAGTCATCCAATGTCGGAACGATCATGATTTCAAACAGGTTGAAAAAAAAGCAGCTCGACTTTTATCTGCGCGCATATGGTTTTGGTAAAAAAACTGCATTAAATTTCCCGGGTGAAGCAAGCGGTATTTTGCTGGCACCTGAAAATTATTCCGACACGTCAATTGCAACTGTTCCTATTGGAAACGGTCTCGCCGTTACACCTTTGCAGATGTTGAGCGTGTACATGACGATTGCAAATGATGGCGTTAAAGTTTCTCCTCGCCTCATCAAATCATTTATCGATCCCGATGGAAAACCTCAAGCGTTTAATGTTCCTGGGCCGACGCGTGTGATTTCAGCAACGACTGCGCAACAAATGCATACGATGTTGCAAGGAGCAGTCGATACGGGAACGGGAAAGCTTGCTCACGTTTCTGGGTATAGCGTTGCAGGAAAAACAGGCACAGCCCGAAAACCACCATACGATAAACCGCCGTATAGATACATGGCATCTTTCGCGGGCTTTGCACCAGCAAACAATCCTCGACTTGCCGCAATTGTTATTCTCGATGAACCACAAAGCCAGATCTTTGGAGGGACAGTTGCTGCACCTGTTTTTTCGCGTGTGATGCAGTCTGCTTTGCGTGTTACTGGCGTTATGCCTGATCAAGCAATTCAGGGTCAAGCAGTGACGAATGCGCCTAGTGTTCCGACAACAACGGCCGCTCAACGGCGAGACAACTGAACGGACTGCTGCTGGCCGTCATTCTGAGGCTTGCCGAAGAATCTCCGCGCAGCGGGTGTGTGAGATTCCGCTGCGCGGAGATCCTTCGCTTCGCTCAGGATGACGTCGATCTTCTCTTAGTAGGATGATAAACCCATGAACATTTACGAACTTCTTACATCTATTCGTGATTATGACGAGTATGTCGGAGGCATAAATGATGCGCTTGTCGATTTGCCACAAGAAATTCTGAACAGGGATGTGACAGCTATTGTTAACGATCATCGTTGCGTGAATTCAGAATCTGTTTTCGTTGCAATGCGAGGCACTCATATTGATTCGCATGCGTTTATTGCAGATGCAAGAAATGCGCATGCCGCTCTGACTATTGGTGAAAAGGGCTCGGAGCTTCCTTCTTTACCCGATGTTGAAGTGAATTCGACTCGTGCTGTAATCGGGCCCTTGGCCAGCGCACTTTATTCAAAACCAAGCAAAGATCTTTCTCTTGTTGGAATTACAGGGACGAACGGTAAGACGACCGTTTCGTATTTATATTCATCCATTATTCAAGCCCACAAAAAACATTGTTTTGTTATGGGCACCACAGGCATTTTGGTTGATGGGGAAAAGGAAGCAGACTCTCAAACTACGCCTGATCCACTCGTGATTCATCAATGCTTTGCTGATTATCGAGATAAAGGGATTACGACAGGAGCTTTGGAAGTATCGAGTCACGCACTTGATCAGTATCGTGTATTAGGAATACGTTTTGGGGCAGTAGCTTTTACAAATTTCTCGCAAGATCACTTGGATTATCACGAAAGCATGGATCAATACTTTGATTCTAAGTCACGTCTTTTTTCAACGATCTATTCTCCTGTTGCCGTAGTTAATATTGACGACGAACGGGGAAGTGACATTGTTGATATTGCACGTAAGAGCGGACAAGATGTCATGACTGTTTCGTGTAAGAACGATGGTGCTGATGTCGTTGTGATGGCGGAGAGTATGAACCTCGAGGGATCTCAGCTGAGAGTGCATACTCGTCGAGAGAGCGAAGAATGTGACTATGTGGTGTCGACTCCACTCATTGGAGATTTCAATCATGAGAATATTGCTGTCGCACTTGGTCTTGCGTTTGCAACACACTGCGATATGTCTATCGCTACAAATGCACTCTCTCATCCCGAAACAGTTCCAGGTCGACTGCAGCGTCCAGATCATAAGACAGGATCGGCGGTGTTTGTTGATTATGCGCATACCCCCGATGCGTTGAAGCGAGTTTTAACAATGATCAAACCTCTTGCAAAGAAAGTGATCGTCGTATTTGGTTGTGGTGGTGATCGTGATCATGCAAAGCGACCACTCATGGGTGCAATCGCCTCTGATCTCGCAGATGCAGTGATTGTCACAACCGATAACCCTCGTAGTGAAGAACCGAGAGAAATTATCGAAGATATAGTCGCCGGAGCTCATAAAAAGGTCTTGACCGAAATAGATCGCCGTGTTGCCATTAAACTCGCATTCTCGCTGATGGATAAAGGGGATGCGGTCATTATCGCCGGCAAAGGCCATGAGCGGGGACAAGTATTTGCGGACCATACGGAAGAATTTTCCGATATTGATGTCGTTAATGAAATTATATCGCTGGAGAGCTCGTGAAATTTAACAAAAAACGTCTGATGGAATATCTTGGCGATCATCTCGTGGAATCTCGCAACACAAAAGGTGCATCGGAGGTTTTTGATGGAGCTTTTTTCGATTCTCGGGAAGTCTTACCTGGTTGTATTTTTGTAGCTATCGATGGAAAAAAATCGGCAGGTGTAAAGTATGTTCAAGCTGCGATTGATCTTGGGGCGACAGCTGTTGTTGCAAATATTAAATATACCGATGAACTCACAGAGACAATAAAGAAAAATGAGTCGCGATGTTGCTTTTTTCTTGTTGATGATTCTCTTTTGGTTTTGGGTTTAATAGGAAAACTTGCTCGAGAGCAATACGATCGAGATGTAATTGGAGTTATCGGGTCTGTTGGGAAAACAACCACCAAAAATATGTTGCGCGAACTGGGTGGAGGGCAACTTGTTGCTCATGCCAGTCGCGGGTCCTACAATAATCAGACAGGGGTACCACTCACTTTGTGTGCATTACCTGTTGATGCGCGCCGTGCCATTATTGAATTGGGTGAATCGCATTTTGGCGACCTTACATACATTACAGAAATTTCTCAACCCACCATGGTGGTCGTGACCAACGTTGACCTCGCACACACAGAATTTCTCGGGGACACTCTCGGTGTAGCAAAAACCATGAATGAAACTGTTGCTTTACTCGATGAAGAGAGCACAGTTATTCTTCCGATCGACATTGTCCACCGGGATGTCGTATTGGGAGACACAAAAGCGAATGTTGTATTTATTCGTGATGAAGAATCGTCGAGTATTGCAGATGGAGATAAGTATTCCGACGCTCAGATCGCAACAATTTCTCAAACGCATGCACGAGACGACCTTACACATGACATGACATTAGATTTTGATGGCCACCATATTTCTCTCCATGTTCCACTCGTGGGTCGTCATTTCGTGATGGACGCAGCGTTAGCTATTGTTGCCTCCCTCCTCTGTGGCGATGCCCAAGAAGATCTGATTCTTCGTATAGAAAATGTTGCTCCTCAAGGTCATCGAATGAAAGTCATTGAGACCGACCTGATTACCGTTATTGATGATTGCTATAACGCGAATCCCGCTTCCATGAAAGCCAGCATGAATGCCTTGGTTGCACTTGCACGCGAGAAAAACAAACGAAGCGTTTTCGTGATGGGTCCCATGCGCGAACTGGGGGACAACAGCGATGCTTTACACAGAGAAATGGGCCTCCATGCTGCATCCCAAGGTATGGATGTACTCATTTGTGTAGATCCGGCAACAAAAAGCGCCAGCGATGAAAGTGTCCATCCCGATTCGTATTATTTTCCCACGGTCGATCAATGTTGTGAAAAAATATCGTCCCTTGTCCAACGTGGTGACCTTATTGGGGTTAAAGCGTCCCGCGGTCCTGATCCCGATGAACCTGCCATGGTTCCCATCGTGGAAAAGTTAACGGAACTACAATGATACCTCTCATAACGTGATTCTACCGTTGTGGCTTATGTGAGGAAAAGGGGAAGTCAGTGATTGCATTACTCATTGCTGCTGCTTTTGCCTTTGCAATTTCTGTTTCGCTTACTCCTGTTTTGATCAAAGTGTTGCGTCGGCGCGATATGGGTCAACACATTCGTGATGACGGGCCTATTGTCCATCCCCACATTAATAAAGCAGGTACTCCGACTATGGGGGGTATAGCAATCGTCATTGGTTCGCTCATGGGATATTTTCTCTCTCATTTCCGGACAGGTTTTGTTTTTGGCCGCACTGCGCTTGTGATTGTTATTGCGATGGCGGGTATGGCTTTTGTCGGTTTATGTGATGACTATCTTGGAGTAATCAAGAAACGAAACTTAGGTTTACGCAAACGGGGTAAGTTTATCGGTCAGATTTTCGTTGCTTTTCTCTTCGCAATTTTGGCAACAAAATACGTTCATGTCACGACGAAACTTTCGTTTGCACGGCCCTTTGGTTCACCTTTACCGGAGTGGGTATTCATTCTCATTATTGTTGTTGTCGTAATAGCTGCATCTAACGCACTAAACATTACCGATGGGCTTGATGGACTTGCCGCAGGAAGTGCGACCGTTGTTTTTTCAGCATATACCGTCATTTGCTTCTGGCAATTTAGGCATTCAGATTTTTATTCGAATGGTGCTGCAGGGTTCGCCAATAATTCTTTAGATGTCGCTGTTCTCGCTGCGGCTATCACGGGTGCCTGCGCCGGATTTTTATGGTGGAATGCTGCTCCGGCTCAGATTTTTATGGGCGATGTGGGTTCGTTAGCGCTGGGAGGCGCAATGGCTGCCTGTGCTGTTGTGACGAAAACGGAACTTCTCCTCGTTGTCATCGGTGGAATCTACGTGATCGAAACGCTGAGTGTAATCGCGCAGATTATCTCTTATCGAGGTTTCAAAAAACGCGTTCTTAAGATGGCTCCTTTGCATCATCATTTCGAGGTTCTCGGCTGGCCAGAAACTACGGTTATTGTTCGCTTTTGGTTGTTTTCTGGAATTTGCGTAGCGATGGGAGTCGGCATTTTCTACGCTGACTTTGTTCGCATCGGTGGTGCTGGTTAAACGTCATTGTCACTCTGAGGCAGCGCCGAGATCCTTCGTTAACTCTCAGGATGACGAGAATCAAGGAAGAGATCCTTCGTTTCACTCAGGATGATGGTATAACTCCTGGTAGGACATGAGAAGGTGGCGCGAAATTTCACATTTGTCCCAGTAGAATTAACACCGATGAGAAAGACTGCACAACCTCCTGTGAAATTCTCGTTTGTCCAGAGGATGTTCTTATTTCGACATTCCGATCTCGTCAAGGCGCCCCGAAATTCAAACTTCATTCTTCTTTCGGCAATCGTTGGAGTGCTCAACATCATTGGCGTCATTATGGTTCTGTCTGCTTCATCAGTTTCCGCACTGGGAGAATACGGGTCAGCGTGGTTCTTTTTTCAGAGGCAACTTGTTTGGCTATTTCTCGGTACTGTGGCCTTTGTGGTGACCTCACGTATTCCTTATAAGTTCTGGCAAAAATACTCGAAACATATTGTGATTATTAGTTTTCTCTTATTATTTGTGGTGCTGATTCCTGGGATCGGAATCGAAGCTTTTGGCTCGCGTCGTTGGCTAGGAGTGGGAACGTGGAGATTTCAACCTAGCGAATTAGCAAAGTTTGCTCTTGTTGTTTTTTGTGCGGATTTACTAACTCGACGCGTGTCGAAAATGGGTTCCTTCAAAGAAATTATGACGCCCATTTTGCTCACGACAGCGTCGATGATGTTTCTCGTAGTGATTGAACCTGATTATGATTCTACCGTGGTGTTAGGACTCATCGTTTCGATGATTCTGGTGATGTCTGGAATTCCGTTCAAGCACTTAACACGTATCGCAGCTCCGCTCGCTGTACTCGCTACGTTGGTCGTATTTATCGAGCCCTACCGTCGACGACGCATATTTGCCTTTCTTCACCCTTTTGATGATGCAGGAAATACCGGATACCAAATCGTTCAAAGTCTTATTGCTTTGGGCAGCGGACAAACCTCGGGAGTTGGTCTGGGGGCGGGGAAAGCAAAATGGCTTTTCCTTCCCAATGCACATACTGACTTTATCTTTTCTATTATTGGTGAAGAGCTCGGCTTTGTAGGAACAATGATGGTGGTAGGACTCTTCGTTGCCTTTATTCTGTTGGGAATTCGTATCATCTTGTCGTGTACGGATCGGTTCTCCACGCTCATGGCAACAGGTATTGTGGCATGGATTGGAGGACAAGCAATAATTAATCTCATGGCAGTCATCGGATTATTACCCGTCTCAGGCATCACACTACCTTTTGTCTCCTTTGGCGGTTCGTCTCTTCTCGTATCAATGGCTGCTACGGGAGTACTCGCTAATATCGCACGTTATTCGCGCGTCTAAACTCGTAACGCCCGCATGTACAGTTCAGTGCACCTTTAAGAAAGAGCAATGATGTCCTACTCACGATCAAACGTTGTCATTGCAGGAGGCGGCACGGGAGGTCATGTTTTTCCAGCATTAGCTATTGCTGATGGTTTAGTTGAATGTGGAGTTCCTGTGGACAACATTACGTTTTTTGGTTCAGGTCGGACTCTAGAAAAAGAAGTGATTCCACAAGCTGGATATCGTCTCGTTACTTTTACAGGACGTGGACTTAATAAACGCGAGTTTTTTCGCAATATTTTTAATGTCGTTGCCATTAAATGGGCGTGCATTAAAGCGCTGACGTTATTTATGCGTCATCGTCCTGTGGTTGTGGTTGGGGTAGGTGGTTATGCTTCGGTTCCTGCTCTTGCGGCGGCAACTCTTTTGGGTATTAAACGAGTGGTTCATGAACAGAATGCTTATCTCGGTCGCACGAACCGCCTTGCACAAAAAATGGGTGCCACCGTGATCACAACATTTGCAGAAACGGCAGGAACGAGCTCGCGGTCGTTGCATATGGGGTTACCTATGCGCGTAACAATAGATGAAGCTATCGCTTTGCGAAACAAGTATCGTGAAAATTCACGCGGTATCCCAACAGTCTTAATCGCAGGGGGATCACTCGGCTCACAAAAGATTAATGACACCGTTGTCGCAATGGTACAAGAACATCAATCAGAAATAAATTGGAATCTTATTCACATTTGTGGTGACGCCCATTTCGAAACACTCACGGTTCTCTATAAGCAAAAGGGTCTGTCGGACAAGGTTGCTTTGTATCCTTTTCGTAAAGATATCGTGAACCTCTATGCGCAAAGCGACTGTGTGGTGAGTCGTGCGGGGGCGGGTACCGTTGTGGAACTTGCGACCCTGGGGGTGAAATGTCTTCTCATCCCTCTGTCTAGCGCTCCAGGCGATCATCAACGTCGTAATGCCGAACATCTCGAAAAAGAACAGTGCGTAATTCTTGACCAGAGCCATGTGAGCGCTGAGATTCTTTTTGCCGAGATTACTGCACAGTTAAATAACGTTGATATTACTGAACCGGATCTTTACCATCAACGTGCTCGTCTTAGAATAGCTAACTATCTTGTAGATAATTATTTGTCTCCGCCACATAACGAGAGTGCAGTTCAATGATCGATCGCAATGCCGAAGTTGACCTCGATAATTCTTCCGCTAGCCGCATTCATATTGTCGGCATCGGTGGTGCGGGTATGAGCGCGATAGCAACTGTGTTGTTCCGAATGGGTAAATCTGTCTCTGGGTCTGATCTAAAACACAGTCAGGTAACAGAACGCCTCATTTCTTCAGGAATCGATGTTCACGTTCCTCATTCACCTGATGTGATCACTTCCGATATCTCATATGTTGTCCGCTCAAGCGCAATTCACGATGACAATGACGAGATCGTCGCTGCTCGTGAACAACTCATTCCAGTACTAGCTCGCGCAGACATGCTGGCCGCACTGTGTGCGCGAGAGCGTAGTGTCGGAGTTGCAGGAAGTCATGGAAAAACTACAACAACCTCGATGGTGACGGCTATTGCACGCGCCGCTGATATGAATCCAAGTTTTATGATTGGCGGTGATGTCAATGAAATAGGGACCAATGCGGGCTACAACAAAGGATCATTGATGATTGTCGAAGCTGATGAGAGCGATCGAACTTTTCTCTCATTGCCACTCGTCGGCGGCATCGTTACGAACATTGAAAATGATCACTTAGAAAGCTATAACGATTCGTTTGAAGAACTTAAAGAAAGTTTTTATGAATTCATATTGGGGGTGCAAGGACCTGTCGTTGTGTGCGTTGATGAAGACAACGGTCGCAGTATTGCTGAGCGCGCACTGACTAAGCGAGAAGTAATTACCGTAGGCCGCGATAACGCAGACTGGACATACCTGATTACGCACGCTGTCCGAGGAGGTATTACTGCACAGGTTTTCTACCGGGGTGAGCCCCGTACACAAATCGAACTCGCGGTACCGGGTGCGCACAATATCCGAAATGCAATGTGTGGCTTGGCTCTGATGAGCGCTATGGGTGTAGACGATCAATCGTGTACCAAGGGGCTGGCATCTTTCGGGGGAGTGGCACGTCGATTTCAATTTCGAGGCCAGACCAGGGGAATTACGTTTGTTGATGACTATGCTCACTTGCCATCAGAAATTGTTGCCACACTCGGTGCTGCTCGTGATGGAGAATTCAGAAACGTCATCGCTATTTTTCAACCTCATCGATTTTCTCGCACCGAGGTACTGTATAAAGAATTTGCGCAGGCTTTGTTAACCTGCGATGTCGTGGCGGTGTGTGACGTGTACTCTGCTGGAGAAGCTGCACGCCCTGGCGTCACAGGTGAACTCATCAGTAAAGAATTAAAGGCATTGGGCCATAGACGTACACACTTTGTCCGTCACATCGACGACATTATTAACTTTGTTGATCATAACGCAGGCCCCGGGGATATCGTTCTCACTCTTGGTGCCGGCGATGTGACGATGTATAGCGATGTTATCCAAACCGCGCTTGCGCAGATCTCCACTAAGACTTCTCCGAATAGTGGATCTGTCAAGGAAAGCGAATAGCAAGCATGACGGAACCTCTTACAGGCTTTATCGATGCGCTTCAGTCGGCGGGATTGAGTGTAAAGAATGATCTTTCTGGCGCCATGCTCACCACATACAGGGTAGGTGGCCCTATTGCACATTGTGTTTCTCTGACAAGTCGCGATGACATCAATACGCTTGCTGGAATCATTTCTTCGTACTTTGTGGGTCAATTGAATGATCGAAACGTCGTGACGATTGGAAAAGGGTCAAACCTTCTTGTTGATGATCAAGGATTTGATGGATGCGTTTTTCGTTTGGAAGGAGAGCTTGCGGAATTCAATGGTTCGTCTAACCGTATAGATGAACACATTCGTGTCACTGTTGGAGGAGGCGTTCCCCTTCCAACTTTTGCACGTCAATGTGTTCCTGAAGCTATAGCAGGCTTGGAGTTTTACGTTGGTATTCCTGGATCTGTTGGTGGAGCAGTGGCGATGAATGCTGGCGGACATGGAAAACAAACTTCCGATGTACTTGTTTCATGTAATGTTCTCAATCTTTCTTCGGGAATCATTGAACGTTTTTCCAACGAGAGTTGTCATTTTTCTTATCGCCATTCCCGGTTTAGACCTACGGACATTATTTATTCTGTGCAGTTTGAAGGTAAAGAAGGCAACCCTGCACGTATTAAACGTGACGTTGATTCGATTGTCCAGTGGCGTCGTGAACATCAACCAGGCGGAAGGAACGTCGGATCTGTGTTTCAGAATCCTCCGGATATTTCCGCTGGTGAACTTATCGATAAATGCGAATTAAAAGGTTTTCGCATCGGTGGCGCGTATGTTTCTGAAAAACACGCTAACTTTATTCAGTCGGATGAGGGCGCCACTGCTGAAGATATTTATGCGGTCATTGAACATATTCGTAGTGTGGTTTTTGAGTCAACGGGTTATAAACTTGACACAGAAGTTCGCCATATAGGGAAGTATGACAATGAATCACGATGAAAACGAGATATTAGTTGCGATTTTGATCGATGAAGACGAGCTAACTATCGATATTAATGAACCGGAAATACTTGAACAGAGCGATGATGAAACGGTCATCGAAACCTTCACTCAACGCCGACAACTTCAGTTCCGTGCACAATCTCGAACAAAGAGGCAGTGGTTCAGTATCACTCTAGTGATAATCGCAGTCTTGGTGGCCCTTGTGATCCTCGCTTTAGAAAGCCCTCTTTATAATGTAGACAAAATTGTTGTTAAAAATATCTCAGCTATCCCTTTAACAAAAGCGGAGATGTCGAAAATTCAGTCGTTGTCGCAGCGGCTTAGCAACAAACCCCTATACCGTGCTGATCCCGATCCTGTGGACAAGGACATTGAATCACTTCCCACAATCATGGGAGCAACTGTCGAAAAAAAATGGCCAGGCATGATTACCGTAACTGTTTCACGACGCGTTCCGGTTGCATACGTTGAAACAGATAAAGGAGTCATCCTTGTTGACAGTAAGGGATTCGCTTTTGAAAAAGCAAAGCTTGCACCTCAGGGCCTGCCGGGTTTTCAAGGTATTGAGGAAATTACGTTTACTCATAAAATTTCAGACACTGCATATCTGAAAATTGTGGACGCAGCACCCGTGGAAATGAAGCAGCAAATTGCACACATCGACAAAGAGAAGGGGAGCTACACAGCCGTACTTTCTGACGGCATCAGTATTGTTCTGGGAACGCCTACTCAATTGAAAGAAAAAATGGCTATTGTGTGGGCGATTATCCTTACAAAAAAGCGCTCAGAATTGGGTTATATCGATGTTTCTGTGCCTTCTCTTCCCGTGTCAGGATCACCTCAACTTAAAGTATAGGTTGAGGGTTGAAAATTTTGATCAAGTTTCGCGGGTGTACAAAATTGACGCATCCGGCACAAAAGGGCTACCATTTGTAACCTTCATTTATTGGCTTAACTGTTCATTGTGAGCTTTACGTTTATAGATGGAAATTTTTAACCATTGCAAAGATGGAAAAGACGGCGAAACAATCGTCGGCACCCGAGAGGAAATAATTATGGTCAGTTCACCCCAGAACTATCTCGCTGTAATCAAAGTTGTAGGAGCAGGCGGCGGTGGCTGCAATGCGATCAACCGTATGATCGATGCTGGCCTTAAAGGCGTTGAGTTCATCGGTATTAACACAGATGCTCAAGCGCTTATTCAAAGTGATGCCGATGTTCGACTCGACATTGGTCGTGAACTTACACGCGGTCTTGGTGCTGGATCAGATCCTGAGATTGGTCGCAAAGCTGCAGAAGACCACAAGGATGAAATTGAAGAAGTTCTTATGGGCGCCGACATGGTATTCATTACAGCGGGTGAAGGAGGTGGAACCGGAACAGGTTCTGCTCCTATCGTCGCTGAAATCGCAAAGAGCCTTGGAGCTCTTACAATTGGTGTCGTGACTCGACCGTTCGACTTTGAAGGTCGCCGTCGCAGTGTTCAAGCCGAAACAGGTATCCAAGAACTTAAAGAAAAAGTTGACACGCTCATTGTTATCCCGAACGAGCGACTTCTTAGTGTTTCAGACGAGAAGACAACCATGCTTAACGCCTTCAAGATGGCAGACGAAGTTCTCCTTCAAGGAGTGCAAGGTATTACCGAACTTATTACAGAAACGGGTTTGATTAACACTGACTTTGCTGACGTGAAGATGGTTATGACGAACGCTGGTTCTGCGCTTATGGGTGTGGGTTTTGCTTCTGGTGAAGGTCGTGCACTTGCAGCTGCTCGTTCTGCGATTTCATCTCCGCTGCTCGAAGCTTCAATCGACGGTGCCCGTGGCATTTTGCTTTCGATTGCTGGACCAAGCGATCTTGGATTGCATGAAGTCAACCAAGCAGCCGAGATTATCTCTCAGTCTGCACATCCTGATGCCAACATTATCTTCGGTACCGTTGTAGACGATACTCTCGGCGACGAAGTACGCGTAACAGTTATTGCTGCAGGTTTCGATCGTTTCGAACGAAGCAACCGTGATTCAAACTCTTCGCTTGGCCTGATGGAAACGGAGAACACTCTTTCTCGCGCAGAACGCAGCCAAGCACTCGATCTCACTTCTCTTGAAAGTGAAGAGGAAGAAGAGTTCGACGTTCCGGAGTTTCTTCGTTAACTAGAAACCGGTTCTAGAATGCTCGCGTGAGCAACAACATAAAATTTTGTGAGAACGGTGCAGCGCAAGTTGCCTTCACGAACCGCCATGGCGGATGTTCAGCTCAACCGTACGATTCACTAAACATCGCAAACCATGTAGGTGATGACACAGGTAATGTATTACGCAATCGCGAACTGCTTCATAAAACAAT
>CALMUU010000006.1 GCA_937872965.1 uncultured Actinomycetes bacterium | reverse complement strand
TGTTGCATGGCATGAAAGAACGCAGTGCACGGTACGGTTTAGAAACGATGTGTGTCGGCGGCGGTCAAGGTATGGCGATCATAGTGGAACGCCTCTAAATGATTATTCCGTTGGAGCGCCAAACGCTCACAGGGTGAGTCTCATATGACTAAACGCTCAGGAATTGAGACTCTGGAGAACAGCAGTGACAATTTCTTCATCTGTGAATTTTGATGTGACACGAACCATTTTCCATCCGGCATTTATGATTACATTCTGGCGTATACGATCATTATCAAATTGCATTCTTGTACGATGAAATTGAAAACTATCAACTTCTATCGCAATTTTCTTACTTGGAATTGCAAAATCAATCCGATACTGGTGGCCGTGGAGCAAAACTACGTATTGTGGGAATACTTCAAGTGAAATATGTTTTTTCAGTGCAAGAAGTACTCGTCTTTCTAGCAAACTTTCAGTCTTACTATTACGTAATTCGCTTGCGGAATAGTGCTGAAGATATTCCAGCAGTCGACGTCGTTCGCGACCTGGAGCAGTTCGAAGTTTTTCTAATTCCTTCCCCAGCATGATTGGAGTAGTTAAACCCTGCATGAAGGCATTCTCTACAATGGAATCAAGCTCGTAATCCTCTAACGACCGGGCACTGTCAACAATTGCCCGCTCAATGTTCACTTGGGGAATGCCATTGACGACAGTACTCGTCGAATAATCGTCAATCGACAATGAACGGTGATGTGATTTAACGCTTCTAATCTGAGATCTTCTGTTGGAAAGCACATGGATCTGATCTCGAACTAAGTTCTTATACCGTTGATAGGGGCCACGTTTCGAAGATGGTGAGAGCAATTCTAAATTAATGAGTGCAGAAGTATGAGATAGGAGCGCTTTTGGGCCGCAGGACAATACTGCGATCGTTGCATTTTGATGCCAGGCCAACGGGTATGCTTCGATCACATATATTCCTAATGCGACTTTATGAAACAATGGATGGTTTAAGGCTGTTGAACGTGAACCAGTGGGTATTCCCAGTTCAGCTAATTGATAGCGTGCTATCACTCCATTTTGCTTGGTTGCGCAAAGCAGGATCTTTTCAAAATTGTTCAAGCTTCCCCCGTTTGATGATGAGTTGTTGACGTCTGAGGGAAGAATCTCTATTTTGCCAGGCACGTCCGACAGAATCAATAGGGCGTGTTTGGTCGATTGAGAATCACTCAGTGAGTCTTTGGCGCTCCAACGGCAAATGGGATCAAGCGTTTAGTTGAATGGGACTCATGTGGTGATTCTTTGGCGCTCCAACGGGAGAAGGAAGGGGTTAACCGAACAGCTCGAGTTGCTCGAGGTCAATGTATGTTGTTGACGGCGGAACATAAACTGTATTTGTTTCTTCGTCATAACGAAACGCTGGTTGTGCATTT
>CALMUU010000005.1 GCA_937872965.1 uncultured Actinomycetes bacterium | reverse complement strand
ATTGTTGCTGAACCGTCTGTGCATACAAACTCGTCTACTTCCCCAAAAACTTCCCCGAGGGATCGAGCAAATCAAGAAACTGATGCAAGTTGGTTGCGTCTGGAAAAACTTCTTGAAACTGCTGGTCCCGCTGAAATATTGGAAAAACCAGTATTGCTCAGAGATGGGCGTTGGTTGACGGCGGAAGAAGTTGCGGAATATGCGAAGACTCTCGAAAAACATTCGGAAGATTATTAAGGTTCTCGATAAGCACAAAGTTGAATATGTCATTGTTGGTGGTGTGGGTTCTATTTTGCTAGGTGCAAATATCTTCACCAAAGATATTGACGTTTGTCCCAAAAACGACAAAGAAAACTTTTCGCGGCTAAGTGAGGCTCTCAAAGAGCTTGGCGGGAAGTTAAGAGGCGCCGAAGATGTCGACTTTCCCATTGTTCCTGAACTCCTCCAAAATATCCAAATAGGAACCTGGACTACTAACTATGGTGACTTCGACATCATCCACGATATTCCAGCCGGCGTTGATGGCGCTTTATATGCATATGATCAATTGATCGAGAATCAAGTTGATAAAACTGTCGTTGGAATCCGGGTGCACGTTGCGTCTCTCAAAGACATCGTTGCCTCCAAACGTTTTGCTGGCCGTGCAAAAGACTTAGCTGTCTTGCCTGAACTTGAAGAGCTATTAAAGCAGCAGGAGGAGGACCTGGGTTGAGATACTTCGCTGCGCTCTGAATGACGGGGTGTGCGCTCTGAATGGCAAAGGCTCATACGGGCGATGGTCGAAATGTATATCTTCACAATCAACAGGCGAAAGCGAATGTGCTTGGGAACTCACCGACATTCGTGAAACAACGTATTGCGCCTATATGAAATGTCGTACCCCCGAGGTAGAATATACATAGATGAGGAGGTCCAACAATGAAAACTAAAAAAGATGCAATTGTTGAACCTGCTGTGCATACAGACTCGTCTACTTCCCACGATACTTCCCTAAAAGTAACAGTGTGGTCAGTTGAAGAATCAGAGCGCCGTTGGACGCGTGCGTTGAAAATTCTTGAAACTGCTGAACCCGCTGAAGTCTTGGAAAAACCAGTTCAGCTCACTGATGGGCGCTGGTTAACCGCGGAAGAAGTTGTGGAATATGCAAAAACTCTCGAAGAATATAGTAGCGATTCTTAGAATACTCAATAAACATAATATTGAATACGTTGTAGTTGGGGGTGTTGGGAATATCCTTCATGGAGCTGATATTTCTACCAAAGACATCGATGTCTGCCCTGCAACGTCTAAAGAAAATTTCAAACGCCTAAGCAACGCATTGATTGAGCTAAAAGCAAAACTGCGCGGAGCTGAGGATGTAGAAGTTCCAATTGCCGCCGGCTTGTTGGAAAATATGCATATAGGAACTTGGGTTACTCCGTTGGGAGACCTTGATACTATTCACACTATCCCAGCTGGCCTGAAAGGCGAAAGATACAACTTTGAAAAACTGTATCAAAGGCATACCGATTCTACTTTCGAAGGTCTGACAGTTCACGTCGCATCCCTCAAAGACATCGTCGCCTCCAAACGTTTCGCAGGCCGGCCAAAAGACTTAGCGGTTTTACCTGAACTTGAAGAATTGTTAAAGCAGCTGGAGGAGGCTCAAGAGTGAGATTCTTCGCTGCGCTCTGAATGACGTGGTGTGCGCTTTGAATGACTAAGACTCAATCGGGCGATGGTCGAATTGTATATCTTCACAATCAACAGGCGAAAGCGAATGTGCTTGGGAACTCGCCGACATTCGTGAAACAACGTATTGCGCCTATATGAATTGTCGTACCCCCGAGGTAGAATATACATAGATGAGGAGGTCCAACAATGAAAACTAAAAAAGATGCAATTGTTGAATCTGCTGTGGATACAGACTCATCTACTTCCCCAGAATCTTCCCCGAAGGATTGGACCGACAAAGAGTTTGAGCGTATTTTCGAACGCGCTGAAAAAATCTTTGCAAATGCCGAGCCTCCAGAAGTATTGGAAAAACCATTTAAATCCGTAGACGGTGAATGGTTAACAGTTGAGGAAGTAATCGAATATGCAAGAAATCTCGAAAAATCTGCAGGAAATTCTTAGTGTCCTAGAAAAGCATAAGATTGAGTTTATCGTCGTTGGAGGTGTGGGAACCATAATCCAAGGTGCCGATATCGTTACAAAAGATGTTGATGTATGTCCCAAGAACACAAAAGAAAATTTCCAAAGACTTGCCGGTGCACTTATTGAGTTGCAAGCAAAACTGAGAGGTGCCCAAGATGTTCGAGTCCCGATTGTCGGCGAACTCCTACAGAACATGCAAATAGGAACGTGGGTGACAGCCTTTGGCGATTTGGATATATTGCACTCCATCCCTTCTGGAGTTGATGGGAAGCAATATAACTACGACAAGCTTTTCCAAAGTAGCCGTAAAGGTAAGGCAGGTCGACTAGTTGTCCGAGTTGCCTCACTTAAAGACATCGTAGCTTCAAAGCGCTTTGCTGGTCGCGCAAAAGACTTAGCTGTCTTACCTGAACTCGAAGAGTTGCTCAAGCAACAGTCCGATGAAAGTTGATTGACAATAAGCCGCTATCGGATCATACGTGCGATGGTCGAAATGTATATCGTCAAAATCAACAGGCGAAAGCGAATGTGCTTGGGAATTCACCGACATTCGTAAAACAACGTATTGCGCCTATATGAAATGTCGTACCCCCGAGGTAGAATATACATAGATGAGGAGGTCCAACAATGAAAACTAAAAAAGATGCAATTGTTGAACCTGCTGTGCATACAGACTCGTCTACTTCCCACGATACTTCCCTTGAAACTTTGGAGTACACAGTTAAAAGAACGGACGCTGCTTGGATACGAGCGTTAAAAATTCTTGAAACTGCTGAACCCGCTGAAATTTTGGAAAAGCCAGTTCTTCTTACTGATGGGCGTTGGTTGACCGCGGAAGAGTTTGTGGAATATGCAAAAACTGTCGAAGAATCTGCATAGCCAGTCATCCAGAGCGCAGCGAAGGATCTCAATATTTAACTTGGCTCTTCATTTCACAATGCTATGAAAGACATGTACGTCTATATTGCGTCAAGTATTTCTAGAACCCTTTACGTAGGAGTTACTAACAATATTGAAAGACGCATGATGGAACATAAAAGCAAATCTATTGTCGGATTTACATCTAATTACAACATTACAAGGCTTGTCTATGTCGAAGTGTTCGATGATCCAATGACTGCGATACAAGCCGAGAAGATGCTAAAAGGTTGGAGTAGGTCGAAGAAAATTGCTCTCATTGAAAAATACAACCCGACATGGGAAGACTTATGCAGTAGTGATTCTTCGCTGCGCTCTGAATGGGCGTAATAGCGTTGGTTGATTCCTTCGAGGTGTGGAGATGCGGAAAATTTCGTACACCGCTGCGCGGAGATCCTTCGCAAGCTCAGGATGACAGAGTGAGATTCTTCGCTTCGCTCTGAATGACGTGGTGTGCGCTTTGAATGACGTGATGAGGTTTCGTATACCACTACGCGGAGATCCTTCGGGCTAAAGCCCTCTGGATGACTTGGGTCAGTCCTCTGAATGACGTGGTGTGCGCTTTGAATGACAAAGATTCAATCGGGCGATGGTCGAAACCAACAACGAGAAATATTCCAAGCATTGTATAAACATGCGACAACCTGTACTATATCAGTTTGACATCCTTGATAAACATATTAAGATACTAGTTAAGAAGTCGGTATTAGTATGTTAATAAGGTGGTGATTTTAATGGATACTCTCGAAAAGTTAAAAGATGGCCTTGAATACAACAAGGGGGTCATTACATCTGAGCAAGCACATCTACTTGGTATAACCAATGAGCGAATGTCGGCATTTGCTCATGCTAACCAGATCGAAAAAGTTGCACGAGGAATATATGTCGGCCCAAATACTTTCGTCGATGAAATGTATATTGCACAGCTTACAAAAACAAAAATGATTTATTCACACGAAACCGCCCTTCACCTACACGACTTAACAGATCGAGACCCGCTTAAATACAGCGTTACAGTTCCATCAGGATATAACTCAAAAACATTACTTCGCCAAAAATTTGATGTGTTTTCCATTTCACAAGAACTTCTTGGGCTAGGAAAAATTGAATGTAAAACCATGTATGGAAATTATGTACGTTGCTATAACCTCGAACGAACAATATGCGACATGATTCGAAGCAAATCCAGAGTTGATCAAGCGCTCTTACCTGATGCGCTAAAAAGATATGTGCAACGCGAGGACAAAGACCTGAACAGCCTGATGGAAATGGCAGAGGCATTCAAAATTGCAAAAACTATACGGTTGTATATGGAAGTGTTGCTGTGAACAGTGCCGAAAGCCTCAAAGCAAAAATAAAAAATTACGAAAACAAAAATGACATCAAGCAAGGAGTTGTCTTCAGAACCTATATGGCCGACAGATTCCTTGAAAGAGTTTCACAATCGAAATACAAAAAGAATTTTGTACTCAAAGGGGGATTGCTGATTGCATCAATCGTTGGTTTACCTGAACGAGCAACTATGGACATCGATGCGACAATCGTTCACCGTAGCTTGACAAGTCAGAGTTTGTTAGAAATGGTGAATGAAATAATAGCAATAGATTTGAATGACGGAGTTACGTTTACAATTCAGAAGATCACCCCCATACGAGAAGATGCCCAATATTCAGATTTTCGAATAAGTCTCGAAGCGTGGTTTGAAAACATAGTTGTTGCCTTAAAGCTTGATCTGACTACGGGTGACGTAATTACCCCTGAAGCGATCGAATACAAGTACCCACTAATTTTAGAAGATAGATCAATAACTATCTACGGCTACGCTATGGAAACCGTCTTGGCAGAAAAATTTGAAACCGTACTACGAAGAAGCACTTTGAATACCCGCATGAAAGACTTTTATGATATTTATGTATTTATTATCGTTCGGAAAAGTATTGACATAGATCTCTTTACAGAAGCTCTAAAAGCTACATCTGCAAATAGAGGGACGATTTCAAACATAAGGGTCGCAGAAGCCATTATCTCATCCATTTACAATAGCGTTGAGATGCGAAAACGTTGGGAAAATTTCCAAACCACGGATGAATATGCCAGTGATGCTACATGGGAACAAGTAGTCGATTGCTTAAATGAATTAGCAAAATTATAGAGTTGCCGCCTTTTTCTGTTTGCGGTTGTCAGTGTGAAGTATCGAGTAAATATTTAGTTCACTCATGGGCGATCAAAACATTCCCGACCTTTTGGCCTGTTTCCACAAACGCATAAGCATCCACAATGCGGTCTAAAGGATACGTGCGATCAATCACGGGGACGAATGTTCCGTCGGCTAATCGGTCTCGCAAATGTTCGATCACTTTGTGATTCGCTTTTGGTAACGGAAACGTAACTCGCTTTGCGCCAACCAAACGGAACAGGGGAGAGACAATTGCCAGCAAAGGATTCTGTCCGCCTTTGCCGAGTTCGGTTGCAACATAGAGTCCGCGTTTTACGAGCAGCTTTTTGCAATCTCGGAAAGAACTTTTTCCGACCGAATCAAACACGACATCAAAAGTTTCTCCACACTGCGTGAAATCCTCGGTCACCCTGTCGATCACTCTATCTGCACGAAGTTTCTCTACCAGCTCAACATTGTTAGTATCAGCAGTAGCAACCACATACGCTCCTGCTTGTTTGAACAATTGAACCGCGGCAGAACCAATCGCGCCTGTGGCGCCATGAATCAATACGCGGTCGCCTTTGCCAATACGCATAGACCACAGATAGCTCAACGCGTAATGGCCGCCTTCGCTAGAAACGGCCGCGACGTCGAACGAAATGTTGTCGGGAATTTTTGCGACCATACGTTTAACATCGATTACTTTGAACTCGCCGTGGCCGCCCCAGCGCGAATCATCAAAACCAAAAACGCGATCACCCAGCTTAAACGAATCCACGTTAGACCCACACTCAACAACCTCACCAGCAAACTCGCACCCGAGGATTTGGTTGCGAGGGCGAAACATCCCCGAAAAGAACCGCGTCACAAAAGGTTTCGCTCTTACGAAGCCGCAGTCGGAACGATTCACACTGCTTGCATGGACCTTGATGAGGATTTCGTTGGGCATTGGTGTTGGCTTGTCGACTTCTTCTATATGCACAACCTCGGCCGGAGGACCATATTTGAGGTTAACGGCTGCTTTCATGTTTCTGATTTTAGGGGAGATTCTTCGCTGCGCTCTGAATGACGGGGTGTGCGCTCTGAATGACGTGGTGTACGCTCTGGATGACGTGGAGAATCGTTCTGGATGACGTGGAAAATCGCTCTGAATGACGTGGAAAATCGTTCTAGATGACACGGTGACGATTATTTCGTAGGTGTCGTTGGTCTCGCGCAGCATATCGAGACTATTCAATGAACGTAGAATGCCCTATGCCTAAAAAAATTCTAGTCACCGGAGCAACCGGTTATGTGGGTGGTCGCCTTGTGCCATTGCTGTTAGAAG
>CALMUU010000004.1 GCA_937872965.1 uncultured Actinomycetes bacterium | reverse complement strand
TGTAAAGAAGCGGGTGTCGCTTTGGTGGGTGGCGAAATGTCTGAACATCCCGACCTTATTGAAGCTGGCCACTTTGACCTTTCTGGTACAGCCACCGGAGTAGTGGAGAAGAGTCGCATTTTGCCTCAGCGCCTTAGTGCTGGTGATGTCATTATGGGGATTGATAGTCCAGGTATACGAGCAAATGGGTATACGCTTGTGCGCGACACCTTTATTAAGAAGGCATCTCGTAATTTCGATGAACCAGCTTGGGAAGGCGCCAGCGTGTCCTTGGGAGAAGAACTTCTTCGCCCTAGCGTTCTGTATTCTCCTGTGATGCAATCCATCTTTGCCGCAGATGTTGATGTTCATGCGTGTGCACACATCACAGGCGGTGGGCTTGCCGGGAATGTTGTTCGCGTTCTTAGATCAGATTTAGATGCGGTGATAAATCGTGGGACGTGGTCTACACCGGCGATCTTTTCTGAAATTCAACGTGAAGGCAATATTGCAGATTCGGAAATGGAAAAAGTCTTTAATCTTGGTATTGGTTATGTCTGTATTGTCCCCGAGATTTATGTATCAGCAGTTCAAAAGATTTGTGATGAACATGGACGAAATGCCTTTCGCATTGGGGAAGTTGTAAACGGTTCTGGAAAAGTTGCGCTGCTGTAACACGTGTTTTGTTGTTGACTGCGATATTTGCGTCTTAATTGCAAAATATTTTTATGAACGTATAGAAAAAGCACTATTGTATTTTCCCATGTGAGAGACTGTTTTTATCTCAGTTTAAGACAAATCGCCGTAATGCTCCATACATGTACAATGCTCACATTGGCACCACAATGCACTCTTAGGCTATGCTTTATAAGTTAGTAAAAAGCAAGTAAGTTACGTGAACTGACCCAACAGGGACAGAGTACGCAATACGAAGAGGGGAAGCACATGGCGACCAATTACGACGAAGAGGCACTTTTGACTCCATCAGAAGTAGCAGCGATGTTTCGAGTCAACCCTAAGACGGTAACTCGTTGGGCACGCTCAGGAAAAATCTCAGCCATTCGAACACTTGGCGGTCACCGTCGTTTCAAGGCATCTGAGATCAAGAATTTCTTAGCTCAGGTAGAAGAAGAAACCGAAATTTAATATTGTCTGTTAGTGAAGTCGCACGTTCCTACTGCATCGCTAACAGACACATAAAGTACACACAAACCAGCTGTCGCTTGGGGGTAACAGCTGGTTTTGTTATGTCCGGACATTTCGGAAATAGCTCGAAATAGTCGACGGTAAGAGAGATACACTCGCTCATGCAAACAATGGATCATCGAAAAGGCTATTTTCACGCCGTAATCGCAGCAGCCTCCCTTTCAGGATATGTGATAGTTAATCGATATGCATATAGTCACGCGGATGTGAATGCAGGAATTTATGTTGCATTCTTTCTTATTTCAGCAGGGGTATTCGCGTTTATTGACTCGATGTTCTCTTCAAGTTTCCGTTCAAACTTACGGTTGTTTATTGAAGCTAAGTCATATAGAACGACTAAATGCAACCCAATACTTTTTGGGACACTAACAGCTATGGCGTTTGGCCTATTTGCGTTTGCCCAACAAAAAACAACGGCTACGAATGCATCGATTATTTTTGCTTCCAATATGGTTCCCACTGCTATTTTTTCTTGGCTCATACTTAAGCGAGGCATGTCCCGATTGCAAGGAGTCTCCATGGCCGTTACCTTGGTGGGGCTGTATCTTGCAGTTGTAGGTTTTGCTCCGCTGTCCCTCCATGTCGGAGATGTTCTTTTGATGGGAGCTGCGATCATGACCGGCTACACGAACGCATATATGAAAACATTGATGCACAATTTTTCTGCTCGTGATGTTGGTTGTGTGCGACTTATGACCGGAGCAATTCTTTTTTCGATTTATCTCATAGCGGTACATGACCTGCACGGGATAGAAATGCAAACCTTTATCTTTTCTGTCATTGGGGGCTTTTTCTTTTTTGCCACCGTATACGGCATTGCTTCAGCGGTAGAGAAGATTCATGCTACTGAAGCAGTTACTATTGCCCAGCTTCATATACTGACCACGCCTGTGATTGCCTTGTTTCTCTTAGATGAAAAATATCGTATGACCACATTATTGGGTTCGATAGTGATGTTGTTGGGGGTGGTTTCTTTTTCTCGATTAGGACATAAGAGGTCGGTTTCAATCGAGCAATAATTCCTCTGTCATCCTGGGTGTTTCTCTTTACGTGTCATCCCGAGCCTGCGCGGAGATTCTTCGAGATCCTTCGCTTTGCTCAGGTCTCCCTTCGGTCGACTCAGAATGACGGGTCGGATGAGAAGTATTCAAATCGTAGTGGCCAGGACCGGCGTCGATCCGGTGACCCCACGCTTTTGGGGCCGTGTTGTTTTACAGGCTCTGTCGACTTTAGGTCGGCAGATGCATGGGAATGAGAAGTATTCAAATCGTAGTGGCCAGGACCGGCGTCGATCCGGTGACCCCACGCTTTTCAGGCGTGTGCTCTGCCGACTGAGCTACCTGGCCACACGCATGCATTGCACCGAGGTGCTCAACAATGCGAGCGGTCCCGACGAGATTTGAACTCGCGACCTCCGCCTTGACAGGGCGGCGTGAACTCCAGACTTCACCACGGGACCAGAACAAAAAACTTTACTCGATCGATAAGAAAGATGTGTAGTCGGAAATCGCGTTTAGGCTTACTCTTGGCGTGATACACAGCTTGGAGTTCCGATATGCTTTTTTCTTAAGCACCAACTTTTTCATATGGTTAACTGCTTCATTCTAGAATGAAGTTTTCATTTCACAATCCGAGGGTTCACTGTGAATGATCTGTATCATCACGTAGTTTGAGTAACAAAATACAGGAAAACTGGACAGTTAAGTTACCCAATTCGCCCAAGCTGTTACCTTTCAATATAAACAGCATATATTGCCTAGACGAATATTCTTTAGCTAAATCTACCTGAAGTCAAAACGACCACTTAGCAACAATCGTGAATTGTGAGTAAGTGCTAATTATTACGATTTTTTCAACTGGGACGGGCGTTAGGGTGATTGGTTTTGTTGCCGCACAAAACCCATGAGGGAAATGTCACATTTATCAAGATCCTCAAGAGTGTGCCAGTTCTTATCGTTTCTCCGGAGTCCTTGTTAGTATGGTTTCAATAAAGATCCACATGAAAGAAATGTTGATGTAGCGACAAGTTTCCAGAACTCTCGAGGCGATATAAATCCAGTCCCCATCGAGTAATACTGTGTACTTGATCGTTTGAAAAATAACGACCGAAAGGACTCACCATCCCTTTATTCCAGAAGAAATCAAAGAGGAGTAGCTGTGTATGCAGCTAGCGTTGTCCCGGTAAGATTTCGGTTCCTTCATGTAGCAAAAGAGAATATGTTTAAACAACAGAATACTTTTCAATTGGTCACAAACAAATAGAGAATTGTGCGGTGATGCAATGAAAGATACGAACCCCAATACAATTGATGAAGTAACAAAGCGTGATGCTCGACGTTTTCTTGCGACTGTATTACTTATGGTTATTATTATCGTCATCATTGTTCTTCTTGCAAGTATGCTAAGAGATGATCTTCGCGATGCCAGCAATAATGTCCATTCACGCGATAGTCGTTTAAATAATCTTCGTTCTTCCAGGAATTCGCAATGAAACCCGAGGCCTCGCTGCTGTGTAGCGCAATATACCTCAACAAAGGGTCAAACTCGCAGATGGCAGCATAAAACTGAAAGATTTCAGTCCAAATGTTATAAAAATACTTAATGACTAAAGTGCGGAAACCCAACACGGAATAGCTGCACGATTTCAGCTCTCTGATGACGGTCTTTCTAGAACTTCCATCGATTCATTGTTCAAGAGTGGAGTTCTTCAACCTGTAGCCAGAGGCTTCTATAAAACTGTGGGTTACTGAAACAGTTGGCATCAAAGAGCATTCATTGCGGTACTTTCATGTGGACGTAATGAATGCTTCCACACGAATCGGCGTCGATAAATTGCGGTCATGTGCCTGAAGTGTCTATCCAGCAAGCTTGCAATAGAAGACCAATGAAACTTCACTCGAAAACCACGGCATCTCCAGGAGGGAAGAGCGTTTTTTAACGACTCACATCTCCGAACCGCTTGACGGATTCCGGTACCATAGAAATTAATTTCAATTTGATAATGATCGGTCGCGCCAGAATGACCTAGTCGCTGCTCAATGGAAAATAATTCGTGTTACTTCCGCATTCTCTAACCAAGAGATATAAGTGCATATTAAATATGCATTGAATGGATAATTTGAGTGTTGGCAGAATTAGACATGTATATAGTAGAAAAATTCATTTAACGCTCTGTAATCAGATGTTGACGTTCGTGAATTGGAACTGATTACCAGAATCTGTCAGATATCGAAGACGATAAGGAGAATATGTTTTCACCTCAACGCGATCCTGCGAGGGATAGAAAGTGACGATTCGCAAGTAACCGCCACCGCCTTCGGCCCCCATCTGATAGTTAGCCAGCATCTGGTAGACATTGTTGCCATTGTCGCCCTGACTGACTAGCCGACCAACTCCATCTCTCAGCACGTGGCCATTAAAGGTAAATTGCATATTGGCTGGTTTCTTGACGAATTTATTCCACATGCCAACACCATTATTACTCCCTGGTCGGATAGGCAGAGAGCCATGGTCTGATTTACTGCCGTGCAGGGTATCATCGGCAAAGAGATAAGTATGAGTCAGCATGATTACTTTTCTATTTGGATAGCGGGCAGCGACTCCATTTGCCCAAGCGAGGGTATTGTCATTTGGGCCGAATTCCAAACCGATGATAAGCCAATCATTTCCTCCAGCACTATAGAGGTGAGCGCTGTTGTTCATCGTTCCCGATGGGTAGGATTCAACAATCCCACCTTGGTCATGTGAGAATTTACCGGCAGGGAAAATCTGGTTGAAGACGTTGTAATCCCCGAGTCCGTTGGTTGACGAGTCGTGGTTTCCAGCAACGAGCACATAGGGAACCTTGCCATCTAAGTAGCGCATGCTGGTTTTAGCGTTTATCCATTCCTGAGTCGAGTTTCCATCGGTGATATCGCCTTCATGGAGAACGAAAGCTATATTTTGTTTAGCTCTGTTATCAGCTATCCACTGGGTTTGCGAGGTGAAAATCGCAGGGTAGTTCTTAGTGTAATACTGAGTATCGGGGATAACCACGACGCTATACGAATCCACAGACACATCGATTCTTACGTTGTCAAAATAGCTCGATTGATTTCCCCAACTGTAGAGGCCCACTTTTCCGGTAGGTAAAGAGCTGTCTTGCACAGAGAAAACTTGCGAACCATTAATAGCGATCCTTATCGTTGAACCGACTGCGGTGGCTTTGAGGTAATGCCACTGATTGGAGGTATAGCCGACTTTAGATTCCGCAAGAAGGGTGTATACGCCGTTTACTTTTTTGACTAAGCGTCGTAATCCACGTTCTTGATCTATGGAAAATCGATAGTAGTTATTATCATCTTTGTAGCGAAACATCATTCCTATCGCATCGTTGTCGGTTGATAAAACTTTTACTTTGTATTCGTAGTCTCGCCAATCCGATTTTCCAATAATGGCGTATGTTCCTTCTTTATCCAACGATGCTACGCCGGGGTCTCCACTCCAAATGTTCGATGATTGGACAAGTTTTCCCTCGCGTACTGCCCAATT
>CALMUU010000003.1 GCA_937872965.1 uncultured Actinomycetes bacterium | reverse complement strand
CGGACAACATCAAGCCACCACGTGATGTATTCGTTGTTGAAATCAACATCGCGACCAGCGAGAAAAGATTCAATCATTGCTTCTTCGTAATCAACACGATATTCGGGGAGTGTTTCTAGTCGAAAAGCTGACTGAGTAAAAGAGTGAAACGGTTCCGTAAAATCTGGCATGCCCTTAGGTTAGAACTTAATGAGACTCGCGAGCTAGTCGGTGGGTGGGTGTGTCGCGATGAGTCTCTTAAGTTCGGCCACCATCCGCGAATAGAGATCTTCGTCCGCTTCATAAGTATTCCCTCCAATATGGGGAACGACCAGTACATTGGGTTTAGTTAAGGCGATTTGTACCTGCTCGGGTGCATCCTTGATCAAAAAGGGTTCAGCGCCAGGAACGTCTGTCGCAAAGCCAGCGATGAGGTTTTCGTTTAGGGCGCGTGCGACGGCATCTAAATCCACAAGTTGATAACGGGCAACATTAATTAAGTACGACGATTTTTTCATCATCCCGATTTCGTCGTCCGACACAAAATTTTCAGTCTCTGCTGTTGCGGGAATAGCGAGAATAATAAAGTCGCTATCACAAAAAACCTCTTCTTTGGAAGAAAACCCAACAATTCCCAGTTCCTGAGCACGTTCAGGTGAAGGATGCGCTGTATGGCATCTCACATCCATGCCAAAACCCTTTCCGATCCGGATGAGACGCTTTCCGATATCTCCAGCACCCACGACACCAAGAACTTTTCCGCGAAGCTCTGTTCCCCAAATCGCTTGTGTGTCGAAATGATTTTCCAAGACATGCACTTGTGCTTCAGGTAATGTACGGATAAGAGAGAGCATTAAGCCAAAAGCCATTTCAGCAACTGCGGGAGCACAGAACCCTGGAAAACGTACCACCTCAATTCCGTGTTGTCTGCAATAGTCAAGATCGATATGGTTCGTGCCAATACTTGCCGTTACGAGTGTACGTAATCGTGGTAATTGAGACAGTTCGGGTTCTTTGAAATTCGTAATGACATTGGTGATAACGATGTCGGCGTGGGCGCATCTACTGATGGTCTCATCTGAATTGGTCGGCGAAGCGTCAGAAAATATGATATCGAACTGCGTTAATTCTGGGTCTGCAGCAATTGCCTCAGAAAAGTGGGTGAGTGGGTCAACGACAACGATCGCGGGAGAATTCATCTGATTAAGGTACAGGCACACAGCTGAAACGTCAAGTAAACACTCTCTGCGACTACGTCAATGCAATAACTCCAGTAACCCAGGTTGTGGAACTATTGTTTTTCTTGTGAGTGGGGAACCGGTTATCGAAATAGATCATGTTACGAAATCATTTGATGATTATGTCGCGGTCGATGATGCTCACTTCACAATTAATCGAGGCGAATTCTTTTCCATGCTCGGGCCGTCGGGTTGCGGTAAAACGACAACGCTCCGCATGATTGCGGGTTTTGATATGCCGACCATGGGCGCAATTCGTCTTGACGGAATAGATGTTTCACGTACGCCCCCTTATAAGCGAGATGTGAACACAGTTTTTCAAAACTATGCACTTTTCCCCCATATGACTGTTCTGAAGAACGTTATGTTTGGTCTTTCTATGAAGGGCGTCAAAAAAGCTGAAGC
>CALMUU010000002.1 GCA_937872965.1 uncultured Actinomycetes bacterium | reverse complement strand
TGTTGTAAAACTTGTTCAGACATACTGTGATCCTCAGTTAACAGGACGGACAATCGATATGGTCTCATTTCTCTTCTCAGCCAGTGGAGAAATCTCTGCACGGCGTAAGAGGCTCTCGATTCCTACTAATCTTCCATCGGTGCTGGCTGACAAAGTTTCTTTAGACGCAGAAACAGAATGTCACGTTGTTCATTCCCTGCGCGAGTTACTTCTTGAGCACAAAGGAGATTTTCTTAGAGAGATTTTGGCTTCCGAGATGTCAAATCCATTTTTTTATGACGCGAGAAGAAGATTATCTGATGCAGCAGAAGGTCTGAGAGTTCCTGTCCATGTCGCTCCCGACAACCGTCTTTTGCTTCCTCGTTCCCCTGATCCTCGGCCATTAATAGCGCCTCGGTTCCGGTTCAATTTTCAAAGAATGCTCATTTGAGGTAACAATAGCCTCGTCTAGAAATGTTAGGGTCTCACCAAGTAGAATATTTCGCCTGCGCTGATACCACAAAATGTGGTGGTGCACTTGTTTTCATACGAATTCAGAAAATGTAAGGAAAAGAGACCGCAATGACCGAACCGAAGCGAAAGACGCCTCAGAGTAAAACACGTCAACGCAGAGCATCATCGTGGACACTTGAGGCATCGGCAAAATCTTCTTGCCCAAATTGTGGTGTTGTAAAACTTCCTCATATCGTATGTTCAAACTGCGGTTGGTATAAAGGCCGGGTAGCAGTAGACGTCGGCTAACGCCACTTCTTTTGAGAATTCTGTGAACTCTATGAATTCTGCGGAATCAATACAACCCGTTACCATTGCACTCGATGCACATGGAACTGATTTTGATACTCAAGTAATCGTTGAAGGTGCTTTAGCGGCAATTGAGAAATTAAATGTTCACGTCGTACTTGTCGGTGAAAAAAATGAAATCGAAAAACATCTTGGTGAATTGGGATGGGTCGAAGGGCTTAGTCATGAACCAGCCAGTGAAATTATCCATATGCATGAAGAGCCAGCGTCTGCGGTTCGAAATAAAATAGATTCTTCCATTGTTGTAAGTGCACGTATTGTCAAAGAAGGAAAAGCCGATGCCATGGTAGGCGCTGGTAATACGGGCGCGATGATGGCAGCAGCTTTGATTGTGCTGGGTCGAATTCCAGGTGTGGCGCGTCCGGGCATTGCTGCGGAACTTCCCGCTCCTGGAAGCGGGCATGGCGCATTGACTCGACAGATCCTGATGGATGCAGGGGCGACGGTAGACCCTGAACCGGAATGGCTTGTTCAGCACGCATTAATGGCACGAGCATATGTTCAACACCGTATTGCAATAGCCGAACCCACGATTGGTTTACTGTCCAACGGCGAAGAAGCGTCGAAGGGCGATGAACTTCGTAAAAAAACATTCGAGCTGCTTGGTAACGTGCCAGGATTCATTGGTAATTGTGAAGGGCGCGACCTCACATCGGGCCAACCAACGATTGTTTTGACAGATGGTTTTACCGGAAATGTGGCACTCAAAACTATAGAAGGAGTGGCGCGTTCGATTTCGTCGATGGTCATGGAAGTGCTGATGCAGGACAGCTTGAAAGAAGCCAGTGCACAGGTCGTTCCTTCGCTTATGGAGGCAGCAGCAGCAATTCACCCGGACGCATATGGTGGAGCGGTTCTTTTGGGGGTTAATTCTCCGGTTGTTATTTCACATGGCTCTGCAACCAGTAATGCAATATTCAATGCAATTCGGGTTGCGACAGAATGTGTGCGCACGGATGTTGTCGATGCTGTCCGAGAGGCGATCAGCAGTAATTGAAAAGGTGTACGTTTCGCAACTAGGTTGCGGATATCGCATTGTTCAGGAGGTCAGTAAGTTGTCGCAAGAAGCTCGTTTAAATTCTGTTTCCATGAGCCGTGACGAGATTGCCTCGATTGTTGTTTCCTGCGTATGTGAATTCTTTTTTGTGCAAGACGCGCATGTTACCGACACCACTCGCTTCGAAGATGACCTCAGTGCAGATGCATTTGCTTTCGCTGATTGCATTGATGCACTCGAAGAAGAATTTACAGAGCACGGATATGCATTTCGACTGGAGGCCAAAGAGCGCGACGAACTCGAAACAGTAGGCGAGCTGATTGACGCAATTTCGACTTACGTTTTCCTCCCGAGATCTGCGGCTGTTGGCAACCGAGAACACGCATGACACAAGACACGCCAGCCTCAGATGATATGGCTTTAGTTGCGAAATGTGCTGCACATCTCGGTTACGAAACTACAAACTATGAACTCTTGCGTGTTGCACTGACGCATCGCAGTTATAGCTCAGAAAACGAAGGGAGCGAAAACAACGAACGTCTTGAATTTTTAGGCGATGCTGTTCTCGATCTCGTTCTTTCAGACATGTTGTTTCGTGCGAATGTAGCTATGCCCGAAGGAGAAATGGCTAAGGCTCGCTCTGCTGTAGTGAACGAAGACACGTTGGCTGATGTTGCAACGGAACTAGCACTTGGGTCTTTTATGTTTTTCGGTAAGGGCGAAGCGCGAAGTGGGGGAGCCGAAAAGCGTTCGATCTTGGCCGATACTCTTGAAGCAGTCATTGCTGCGATGTATCTCGATCAAGGCTATGACGTTGCAAGAAACTTTATAATCACGCATTGGAAGAACCGTGCAGAAATCAGTGCAGGTAACCCCGGTATCGCAGATTACAAAACCCGCTTTCAGGAATCTCTTGTGAAACATAATGCAACGAAGCCCCGCTACCACTGCGAAGCAGAAGGCCCAGAACACGATCGAATGTTTACCGCACATGTGTATTCAGGTGACATTGAAATGGGCATAGGCATTGGTCGTTCTAAAAAAATTGCTGAACAAGATGCTGCACGCAATGCGCTTGAGTATCTCATAAAACTGTCAAATGAATAATTCTTCGGTGTTGAGACCATTGCCAGGAACTCTGGACTGGCATGCATCGATAGCATTCGGATGGGATAGCGATTCGGGAGAGGAACCTCCGTTTAGTTTTGGCGAACTGACCCATGATCTCGAGGAATATGGGGGTGTATTTCAAAAACTGATCGACGACGTTGCTCAATCTCGATATGCTCATCTGCTTATACCCACGGTAAATATTGCTGAGCCGGAATTTTTTCCGGAAGTTGCCAACCCATCGAACGAGAAAATGGTAGTGATCGATCCAGCGCATCAAAATGAAACCGGACTTGTACCCAAAGCTGCGCTCTGGCAATCGGGTTGGCGTCATTCAATGCCTTATGTTTTCGTACGCGAATCGGTTTACAAGAGACTTACTTCGGCCATCAAGATATTGAGAGAATTCAATTCCGATTTGTCCTTATGCATTACTGATGGTTGGCGGTCAATAGATCAACAGACTGATTTATATACATCTTTTTATCCGAATGGACATGTTGAGGGTGAGCCTCTTTATGTGAGCCCTTCAAATACTGAAGACAGGTTTGCTTCACCTCATCCATCGGGAGGTGCTGTCGACGTTCTTATCGGCATCGGAGATCAAGCAATACGCATTGGATCAGATCTCGATTACATGGATGTAGAAGCAAACACCGATCATTTTGAAAATGAATTATATGAAGGACATATCATAAAAATGATGCGGCGATTGTTTTCAAATCTCAAGTGTGAGGTTGGTTTCGTAACGCTCGACTCAGAGTGGTGGCATGTGGAATACGGTACACGACGCTGGGCCGGAAAGACTGGGCAAGATCCCCTCTATGGCAATGCGACAATTGATCTATCTCTTTATGAGGGCATTGAACCAGTCGTGCCTATCGCTCGGTCGCGCCGTGCGGCGATGTCATCCTGAACACACATTGACATCCAGAGCGAGCCAGTCATCCTGAGCTTGTCGAAGGATCTTCGCGCAGCCGGTGTACGAGATTTTCCGCTTCGCGGAGATTCCTCGTAAACTCGGAATGACGAGAGGCAAAGGCTCAGGGTTGTAGATGTCACGTTTTTCGGTGACAGAATTCGGGTTTTGTGGCGGAATATGCCCAAGGATCACTGTATCGTGTTGATAGTGTTGGAGCGTCAAAGACTTATGTGGTGAGTCTTAATTGACTAAACGGTGGTGGTGGTTATGCAATGATCGAGTGTCTTGTCGATTGAGACTCACATAGTGAGCGTTTGGCACTCCAACACTATGAAAACCGACACCGAATAACGTGACATCTACAAGGATGACTGTACCGCTACCGCTGCGGAATCACACAGGCTTCGCACACGGATTCAGGAATAATGCCCACTCTCATGAGTGCAGAAAAAATTGTGCACCCTAGGCAGAATCCGAGAACCGACTCCAAACTTGCAGCAACAAGAA
>CALMUU010000001.1 GCA_937872965.1 uncultured Actinomycetes bacterium | reverse complement strand
ACGCCTAGTTTCATTGGCCTTTTGGCTACACATACAATGCACTTATGAAATCATTCCTGATTTGTGCTGCGTCGCGCCCAGAATGGGTATCACAGATCTGACACAGCGAAATGATTCCAAGCTCCATGGTCACTTGCGCCTCGAGAGCGCTGCCGCCTTTGACGGCAACATCGATTGAACCCAAAATTTCAATGCACGACAAGATCGCTACAGAACCAAGCGCTCGGGCTTGCTCCCAGCTCTTTTTGGCGCCGTAAGGATTACCTTTGCTTCCTAGTGCGACGAAGGCATCGTTCTGACTTCTAATCGATGGATCATCGACGGTTGCGAGTTTGCGAAAATGGTTGGCGAGCAAACTAATCACTTGAAGCGGATGCATCGGCTTCGCATTCTCGGCCGAAGTGGAATGCAGCATACGTGACACAACTTCCAGCGCACGCTTGGTCTGCCCCGAGCACACTTCGTTTGCCAATTCATAGAACGCAACATTGCCTGATTCACCCAAGTACGAACTCACGTCATCGAGAGATAGTTTTGTCCCCGCACCGAAGACAGAAACGAGCCGCTCGATCATGTCGGAAAGTTTGGAAGAATCTTCTCCGCAGTGTGCAAGGATTGCATCACGCACTCCGGGTTCAAAAGTGAGAGTTGATTCTCGCGTAAGTTTGGTAAAGAGATCAGCAATCGATTCGCGTGCACTTCCCCGCTGAGTAACCATTGGTTTCCACGCTTTGGTAAGAAGTGTGGAAATACGCCCTCCGCCTTGAACTGCTACCAGTCGAGACGTCGGGAGAGGATTTTCAAGATAAGAAATAAGCGGTGCAACATTATCGCTTGTTGCAGCACCAATGTCACGAATCACAACAATGCGTAGAGAAGTAAGAAAAGGCGGACTTGAAAGTGAATTCACAGCTTCTTCAATGAACCGCGCTTTAGTTTCATCAGAATCGGCATCTGCCAAGTCAAAAGTTTCTACACAGAGACTTCGATCTTCAGTTCCAAGAAGTTCATCAACAAGCGCAGAGAGATCTTTCGAGCGCGCGGTAGCGTCATCTCCGATAATGTAAAACACGTTCTTGTCTGCCATGACGTGACATTGCCTTCTTACTCTTGCGTGACCGCAATATTGCTATATACCTACAAGTGTAGGCGATGATTCCCACCAGCGAGAAAGCACAACCAAGCCAATAGCCAGTATTTGATGCGCCTATTCGCGCAGTGAGATTCAGTGTCGCACACCCCAGATGAACGAAGGTGGTGATGCTTTTCGATAGCCATGAGGTAGGGCTAAGAAACGACGTGAGCGCGAGCGCTACCATGCCTGCGGTGGTGAGAGGTTCAGCAATCGCCACTGCGATTACCGATGCCCACCATCGAACCGGAAGTTGGAAGCCAAAGGCTACCCACAAGACGGGCTGCACACATAACGTTGCACCGAGGGTATTTGCGAGGATGGAGTAGCGAACATATTTCACAAGGATGGGAGAAACAAAATATAATCCTCCCGTTGCACACAATGAGAGCCAAAAGCCCACGCGATAAATAAGGAAGGGATCAATGAGAACACATGCGATGAGAGTAGTGATGAAGATTCGAGCCTTACTTATCCTCATACCGCGCATCTGCGATAGTGCGGGGATGATCGCCATGACACATGCTCGAACAATCGATGGTTCGCATCGCGTTGCAACACAATAGAAAATCGCGACACATATAAGTATGATCGAGCGGGTATTAATTCGCATGCGAGTCAGCAACGGCTGAATAAAGCCTACGAGAAATGCAATGTTCGCACCCGATGCCACAAGCAAGTGTGTGAGCTGTGCTTTTTTATAGGTGTCGTAAAGCTCGTGGTCTATGTGAGTGCGATTACCAATGAGGAGTCCTTCACATACTCCACGCTCATCTCTACCGAGACGTGAACAACCCTTTCCGATCACACCTCTCATTTTTTGTGTGGCTTGATCGAGCATCGAGTGCGAATGCCGACGATCATTCAGAGTGTCTACATGAAAAATACCGACAATATGTTCTCGTTCACGATATTTTTGATAAGGGTCAAGCTCGGAAAGGTAACCTTCAACACTTATCGTGTCACCTACTCGCAAACTAGCAATGGCATCATTTAGCTTTCCCTCCCCCACAGCAATGACACGCTGATCAATTGTTCTGTCGCTTGCCACCACTTTGGAAGAGAAGTTCGCGTATTGAGGATCGTTTTTAATAACAAGTTCTGTTGAATATGTTTGCTGTGTATATTTCAACGTTTTCACTTCTGATGAATTCATTGTTGCTGTATCGATGGAATAGCGTATGAAAAAACAAACACAGCTCAAAACCAATAGCCCAACAATGAAGTGGTGTTGCTTAATGTATCTCAATGGATCGTCAGACAGTCACTAGATCTTTGAGATCGCTAAAGCGTTTGTCCCCTATTCCCTTTACTTTGCGTAAATCTGCGATGCTCGAAAATGAACCGTGTTGGCTACGATAGGACAAGATTGCAGCACCTAACGTTGGTCCGACACCCGGCAATGTTTCAATTTCACTTTGTGTTGCCGTGTTGAGATTGATTTTGCCCGAACTCTGTGCACTGCTGGTCTTTGTATCAGTGTCGCCGGCGAGAAGAGTGCCCGAAGCGACTGCTCCCCCACAGCTGGTTTGCGAATTATGACCAGGAATAATAATGGAGGATCCATCGGCAACGAATGCTGCCAAGTTGCAGTGCGTGATGTCTGCGTTAGCGGTTGTTCCCCCTGCCTTTGCAATAACGTCGACCACTCGTGCATGTGTATCAACATCGACAACTCCAGGAGCATTCACTTCTCCGGTGATATAAACCTTGATGCTTGTATTGATAGTTGTTGAGTTAAGTCCCGTGGTCGTGACTGTGTTTTGGGTAGTAAATGTGGAAGTTGATTCTGCTTGTGGGGTTCGGGCAGAACCAAACAAATATCCTCCCACTACTGCGGCGATTACTGCACCGACAGCGAAACGAACAACAAATTGGTTCAAAAAGAACCGTGCACGCTCACGAAAAGATAGTGGAGCAAAAGGTCGCACCTGTTCAATACCCGCAGGCATATCGTCAATATCGCGCATGGTTCTTCCTCAACAAAGATTAAGGGAAGAATCGAAATACTACCTCACGTTTTTACTGACATCAAGAGGGAAATATCATTTCAAGGATACGACTCCGTCATCCCGAGACTTCATCGTTTGTCATTCTGAGGCTCCGCCGAAGGATCTCCGCGAAGCGGAAAGCCGCGTACACCCGCTTCGCGGAGATCCTTCGGGCTGAAGCCCTCTGGATGACATGGCGACACACAGGATGACATTGTGCCCTCAGAATGACAAGAAGATACTACGCGACAACAAAGTTGATCATGCGGCCGGGAACCGCTATGACTTTGACAACTTTCTTACCTTCGAGAAGGGCTTGAACTGACTCATCGGCACGTGCTGCAGCTTCAATATCATCAGCTGAGGCGTCGGGCGCCACATTGATACGAGCTTTCACTTTGCCGAGAATCTGAACAGGGATTTCAATCGTTTCCTCAACCAGATACTTTGCATCTGCTTGAGGAAAGTCTTCGTACACAAGCGATTCTTCATTACCGAGGATTGACCAGAGTTCTTGAGCAACGTGAGGCGCAAGAGGAGCAACCATCAGCACTAACGCCTCAGCAACTTCGCGCGGGCACTCCTTACCAGTACCAATATATTTTGTCACCTCATTGTTGAGTTCAAACATTTTGGCAATCGCAGTGTTAAAACTCAGCTGGTCGTAATCGTTGCGAACTGCGTCAATTGTTTTATGCAATACGCGTGCAAGGTCTTCACTCGGTGCATCATCAGAAACGCGAGCCTTGCCCGTTTCTTCATCGACGATTCCTCGCCACATACGTTGGATGAATCGATACACTCCCGCAACGTCCGCAGTGCTCCATGGTCGAGACATTTCAAGCGGCCCCATGAACATTTCATACATTCGTAATGTGTCCGCACCATACTCTTGACACATATCATCAGGAGAAATCATGTTCTTTAAAGATTTACCGATCTTGCCATATTCCTGAGTGACTTCTTTACCTTCATAGAAGAACTTACCGCCCTCTTCTTTAACGTCACGAGCTTCCACGTAAAAGCCGCGTTCGTCTTTATAGGCAAACGCCTGAATGTAGCCTTGGTTAATTAATCGTTGGAATGGTTCTTTGGTGGAAACATAACCGCGATCAAAAAGTACCTTGTGCCAAAAGCGCGCATAGAGAAGGTGCAGCACGGCGTGTTCTGCGCCACCGACATAGAGATCAACAATTCCCGGCTTACCTTGGGTACCTGCCCAATAATTTTCTACATCAGGATCAATCATTGCTTCATCGTTGAAAGGGTCGAGGTAGCGCAAGTAGTACCAACACGACCCAGCCCAGTTCGGCATTGTATTGGTTTCGCGTCGATATGTTTTTACTCCGTCGCCCAAGTCGAGATCGACAGTCACCCAATCAGTTGCACGACCCAGCGGTGGTTTGGGTTCAGCGTTCGGGTCATCACTGCTTTCGGGTGCGAAGTTATCAAGTTCGGGCAATGTCACGGGCAACATGGATATAGGCAATGCATGCGCTCTCCCCTCTTCGTCAAAAACAATAGGGAACGGTTCGCCCCAATAGCGTTGGCGCGAAAACAGCCAGTCGCGCAGACGATATGTAATGGTCGATTCTCCAGCACCTCGTTCATCGAGCCAATCACATACGGCATCGATGGCCGCTTGTTTGACCATACCGTTAATAGAAATGGATTCGTTCGTAGAATTAATGCACTGTGCCATTTCTTCACCGTTGAAAGACACGGGCCAGGTTGTGACATCATCGGGCTTGGCATTATTTTCTTTGCACCACGACTTACTGGGTTCAACAACAATTGGTTTGGGAAGACCAAAAACGCTGGCAAACTCAAAGTCACGTTGATCATGCGCGGGCACTGCCATGATGGCTCCGGTTCCATAACCACTCAAGACATAGTCTGCAATAAAGATGGGAACAGATTCCCCGTTAATGGGATTTATTGCGTACGCGCCGGTAAAGACACCGGTCTTTTCTTTCGCATCGCTTTGGCGGTCACGTTCCGATTTACGTTCCACCACTGCGCGGTACACTGCGACTGCTTCGCCTGGAGTGTCTGCAATTGTGCCATTAATGGTGCGCCATGTCGAGGGAACATCCTCGAGATAGCTTTCACTAATGATCTCGTCAACCAAAGGATGTTCAGGAGCAAGAACCAAATAGCTGGCGCCAAACAGCGTGTCGGGGCGCGTCGTAAATACTTCAATGGGTGGGCCTGCATGGCCTGCAACGTCAAAGGAAACCGATGCTCCCCTGCTCTTGCCGATCCAGTGGCGTTGCATCGTTTTAATTGCGTCGGTCCAATCCAACCCTTCGAGGTCGTCGAGAAGTCTGTCGGCATATTTCGTGATCCGCATCATCCACTGCTTCATGGGGCGTCGAAAGACGTCAAAGTTTCCGCGTTCAGATTTTCCATCGGCCGTTACTTCTTCGTTCGCAAGAACAGTTCCCAGCCCCGGACACCAGTTCACAACAGAATCGGCTAAGTAGGCAAGGCGGTAGTTGTCGACTATGTCTGACTTTTCACCCGCCGTTAATGCACTCCATGCCTGTCCGCCTTCAAGAGTTCGCTTTCCTAATTCGAATTCAGAAATGAGATCTTCGATGGGGCGGGCTTTGTTCTGCTCATCATCGAAGTACGAGTTGTAGATGGTGAGAAAAATCCATTGCGTCCATTTGTAATAGTCGGGGTCAATGGTCGACACACCGCGGCGTTCGTCATGACCCATACCAAGGCGTCGAAGTTGCGCCTGGATAATAGAGATGTTTTTCTCGGTGGTGATGCGAGGGTGCGTACCCGTTTGCACGGCGTACTGTTCTGCAGGAAGACCGAAGGCGTCGTAACCGAATGCGTGCAGGACGTTGTAGCCCGTCATTCGCTTAAAGCGTGCGTACACGTCGGTGGCGATGTAACCGAGAGGGTGACCTACGTGCAGACCAGCTCCGGAGGGGTATGGAAACATGTCGAGAACGTAGAGTTTTTCCTTCGATACATCAAAGTTTTCCGCCATGGGACCGGTGGGGTTAGGCGTGTAATAGGTCTTCTCTTTTTCCCATACATCCTGCCATTTCAGCTCGATCTCGTTGGCGAGACGCGCGTCATAGCGAAAAGGAAATTCATGTGGAGTTGAAAAGGCAGTAGGCGCGTCGGACATGGCGTAAATGTTAGTTCAGCGCACGTGCGAGGCTCCTGTTGATTTGCTGTATGAGTCTGTGCCCATGAAATTTCGTTAGTAATGAACTGCTAATGTATTGACCTCTTGGGGCTGTAGCTCAGTTGGCTAGAGCGCCTGCATGGCATGCAGGAGGTCGAGGGTTCAAGTCCCTTCAGCTCCACTGGCTTTTTAGTCGGCGCGCAGGCAGAGCCTGTCGCATCTCGCGGTCGCTCATCCTTCGCTCCCTGTGATTCAACCTATAATCGATGTGCACGCAAAGCGCACACATCTCGCGGTCGCTCCTCCGATCGCTCCCTGTGATTCATCTTTAGTCTGTACGCAGGCAAAGCCCGATGCACCTCGCAGTCCTCCTGACATAAAAAAATGACCCCGATTTCTCGGGGCCATTTTTGTCTGGGTGGTTATTTGGTTAGTGGGTTGTT